>CBFDBN010000323.1:0-5131 GCA_965603055.1 uncultured bacterium
TCACCGGCTTTGTTATTATCCAGTCAGGACTCTGGAATAGTGGTTATGATGGCGCCGAATTGACTACCCATGCGTTTAATTACGGACTGCCAGGGAATAGCGGCGGTATCATCGTGGCAATCGGTTTAATTTTCTTTGCCTATTCAACGCTGCTGGGATGGAGTTATTACGGTGAAAAATCGCTGGAATACTTATTTGGTGCTGCTTGGGTGAAGCCGTATCGAGTGGTTTTTTGTATTGTTGTGTTTATCGGTGCTGGCGTGAAATTAGAGTTGGTTTGGTCAATTGCCGATGTTTTTAACGCTCTGATGGCTCTGCCGAATTTGATTGGGCTTTTAGCGTTATCGGGAGTCATTGTTTCGGAGACAAATAAATATTATAAAAAGTAGGCAAAGGCGAAAGTCGAGGGAAAAGATAATTCAAATTGTGATCACTCCGAGGATTTAGAATACTTAATAAGTTAAAAAGAGAGGATGTCTGAATGTCTCTAAATTTGATAATTTTTTTAATCATATTTATTGCGCTTATCGTCTTTTTTATCATTGCCTTAAAGAAAAAATGGATCGGCTCGTCTGCAGGTGGAATTTATACCAGCCAGGTCATTATGCACGATCTGGCAACAAAGGACAAACAAAAAGCCATGGAATACATCATTGAAAATCAGGAAGATGAGAATCGAAGAAAGGGAGATTCGGGCGAAGGACCGGAAGGAGGGGAATTTTTAGATGAGCAATGAGCAGACGACACCATTAATCGAGGCAATAAGTCCCAACTTTAAAGCCGGGTATGTGGCGTTAATCGGCCGGCCTAATGTGGGCAAATCAACCTTGATGAATGCTTTCCTGGGACAAAAACTTTCCATTGTGACGCCGAAACCACAAACTACGCGACATCGGGTGCTCGGTATTTTGAGTGGCGAAGATTATCAAATGATCTTTCTCGACACACCCGGCTTGCTCATTCCTCGGTACAAACTGCAGGAGACAATGGTCAAAGCTGCTCGCAGCGCCATAGAAGAAGCGGATGTGCTGCTGTTTATGATTGAACCAGAAGATAAAATTTCACCTGCCAATCGATCGATCTTATCTGATTTAATTCAAACCAAAAAACCGACAATTCTCACAATTAATAAAATTGATCTCATTGAAAAAGACAAACTACTTCCTATTATTGAAGATTATTCAAGAAATTTCAATTTAACATCAATCATCCCTATTTCGGCGCTTAAAGCTGACGGACTCGACAAATTGAGGCAACTTCTCATCGACAACCTGCCGGTTGGATTTCCATTTTATCCACCTGATACAATTACAGATCAGCCCGAACGATTCTTTGTCGCTGAAATTATTCGGGAAAAAATATTTCAAAAGTATGGTGAAGAAATTCCCTATTCAACAACTGTAACTGTCGAAGAGTTCAAAGAACGGGATCAGGGCAAGGATTACATTAGAGCGGTAATCTATGTCGAAAGAAATTCACAAAAAGGGATTATCATCGGAAAGCAGGGTGCAGCGCTCAAACGAGTGGGACAGGTTGCTCGAGAAGAAATTGAATTGTTTTTGGGGCGTCCTGTTTATCTCGAGCTTTTTGTGAAGGTGAAGGAAAAATGGCGGCAAAAAGAAGCGATTTTGAGAGAACTGGGGTATAAATAATTATACCTTTGATAAAAAACACTTGATTTATGTATTAAATCATATTAAATTGAGTGAGTCAAGTTTAGAAAAAATTTATCTTGGAGATTTATATCATGGTAGCATTACGCCTTGTGAAAAGCCCAGAGAATGGCAGGATTATTATTGACCTTCCTGGGGAATTACAATCCCAAAAGAAAGTGGAAGTTATTATTCTACCGCTAAAAGTTAAAACAAAAAAGAAACAGAACTTTGATCCAAAAGAATTTAAAGGCATCTGGAAAGATATGGATATCGATGTTGAAAAAATGAGCAGGGAGATGAGAGAAGAATGGGAAAGAAGTTTCTGATCGATACGAATATTATCATATATCACTTTAAAGATGAAATACCTGATCATGCCACAGCATGGATTGATAAGATATTCACCTCTTCGTTCAATATTTCTATCATTACAAAGATTGAATTTTTGGGGTGGAAGGACTATACACCAGAGCAATATGATCAAGCCAGTCACTTTGTAAGCAATGCCAATGTCCTCTCGCTAAGACAAAAAATAGTGAACAAAACAATTCAACTTCGTCGCCAAAAGCGGATTAAACTGGCAGATGCAATTATTGCTGCCACTTGCCTGGTGAAAAATTATACTCTTATTACTCGAAATACAGGGGATTTCCACGGTATAGAGGGTTTAAATATAATCAATCCTTTTCAAGATATTTCGGATTAAATTAATTTTAAAACAGTGAAAAAAGTCAATTACAAGCTCATTGCCTCATCCACCATCGCCAAATAATTCTCCACCGGAATATACGACGGAATCGAATTCCCCGAGCCCACAGCATATCTTCCTCGACTACCGCACGCTTCAATTAAAAACCTTGTTCTCTCTCTAACTTGATCGGGCGTTCCTTCTGAAAGAATATTGAGGTCCAATCCCCCTAAAACAACAATCCGATCACCATATTTTTGCTGAAAATTTTGCACTGGAATAATCAGATCTTCATAGGAATGTTTGCCATCAATTTTAACATCATTGATCAAATCTTCCATAATCGTTTCGAGATTGCCACAGGAGTGCAGAAAATAGGGACGCTGGTGTTCATGGACAATGGCTGCCAATTTTTTGTGCCAGGGCAAAATGTATTTTCTCAGGTCATCTGGAGATATGAGCGTACCAGTCCGAAAGCCCATGTCATCCCCCTGAAAAATGGCGATCACCCGATCCAGGTCGAGCAAATGTTCATAAAATTTTGAGATGAGTTCACCAAGCCTGTCGGTTATGGCTTGCACCAGGTCAGGCTGATCGTATAAAGCAAGACAGAGTCCTTCATAAGACATTAATTGGGAAAGATGTTCCAGAATACCGGCAGCATGGCAGGTCATAAATCCCATTCCTTCGGGCAGATGTCCATTGATATATTCAAATTTAAAAAAATCCATATCCTCGAACCTGGGCCAGGGATATTTCTCAAATTCATCCCAGGACATAATCGCTCCCTGGTGCAAATCGACCCAGGTTCTATTTTTTGTCTTATCCGCACCGGTATCCTTTGTGACGACATAAGTCTTATAAAGCGGCAGCGCTTCTTCAAACCTGACGAAATCATAGCCCATGCGGTACCAAAATTCGATAAAATTGTCCAGGTAAGCTTGTTGGCTTTCTCGATCGGTTCCCATATTGATCCATTTTCGACCTAATAACTCTGTAACAATGGGTTTCATGACCACATCATCGACGATATATTCAACAAGCGGCGTTCGCTTGCTTTGGGATTGCCCCATCAGAATATCGATAAATTCTTTACTGTCTGGTGTGGGATTTTTCAGGGGAACATTTTTTATCATAACGATGAAACCCTCATTCATTTTTAAAAATTAGCAGTAACTACTCACCGCAGAGAACGCAGAGAAAAAAACAATGAGAAACAATTCTATTTTGCTTAATGTCATTAAGCATCTAACTTATTGACAATATTGTTAAGATAATAAAAAAACTCTGCGCTCTCTGCGACCTCGGCGGTTAAGTTTACGATTGCAAAATAATTCACGATTCATCTTCCTCGGGCAGCTCAAAATCATCAAAATCAAAATCGCCGGTGTAACCACATTCACCCATTCTTGGTGAATTCACAATTGGAAGCGCCATCTCATCGCCGCATTCATGAATGTCCAAATCGGTGAGGCATCCTTCACAAAAAAAAGCTTCACATTCAGTGCAATAGTCAGTCGCCTGCTCTCCGCATTCTTCACATTTGAAAGTATAGGTATTATTTCTCGCCAGGATTCTCACTTTTTCATTCAACACCCCCTGTCTTGTCGCAATTACTTTGCCTTCAACACGAGTGGTTGTGCCAAAATCATATTCGTAAACGAATTTGTCACCAGTGCTCATCGCTTTAACTAAACTGGTGTCGTATGATTCAACTTCTCTACCCCATAAATCGGTAATGTCTCCCTGCTCCTCGGTATCCTCATAAGCCACACCGTTTATCGTAAACATACTCAGATGACCACAACATTCCAACCAGATCCTTCGTAAGAAACCATCCAGTTCTTTTAATGTTAAAGCGGCTTTCATTTCGATATGTAACCAATAGTCTCCATAACTTGATAGTTTGATGTGATAAATGGGATGTTTTGTTTTTGCTTTATCCGCCTCTCGCGAGTCATTTTCCTTTTTCGCTTTACAGGCAACAAGGTGACGACTTATTGCAGAGCCAGAGAAAGTTTTGAGACAAAATCGGCAAATGCCCTCGCTTTTCTGTTCCATAATTAATCTCCCTTGTATTATTGATTGGATTCAGGGTTGCTTCTACAATTGAATTTGCCGAAGCATTTTTTTATTTTGAATGGATAACTTTCAGCCACTTCTCCGCTTCTTGCTTCATTTTCTCCGGTTCATCAATTGCTTTTGTCACAGCAGAGCCACAAAAAATACCATCAGGATCGAATTGAACGACCTCAGCTAAATTTTTGAGTGAAATTCCGCCAGTGTATACAATATTCAATCCTTTGAACGGACCTTTCCACGCTTTCGCCAGTCCAACATTTGATCCTGTTTCAGTGGTGGAAGGAAATAATTTGTAAATCCACTGGTATGGATATTTTGTGGCTAATTTATTCAAATCACAGCCATAGACCCGCGCTTTCTGAACCAATTGTTTTCCACAATCAGCGGTTCCGCCCGGCACACACATCACATCTCGTTTGGCACACGCCCTGACCACCTTTGAAATGTAATCGGCTGAGACAACTCCAGCAACCCCGGTCTCAATCGCCATTTTCGCCTGCTTTGGCGTCATTACCGTGCCAGCCAGGATCAAGGCATCGGGATATTTTTTCAGCACGGCTTTTATGCCATCTGCCGCAGCTTCAGACCGAAACGCGATTTCAAGCACCACACCCAGGGGATTCAATGTCTCATAAGCAATCACACATTGTTCAGCGCTTAAAGGAGTTAGTAATCCGATAAGCTTTTTTTCTTTTAAAAGATTAAA
>CBFDBN010000324.1:0-5119 GCA_965603055.1 uncultured bacterium
CATGAATAAAATGATAATCAAAGATATTAATTGCTTTTTCATCGTAAACACCTCCTTAATATTTTTTTTATAAGGATATTCTTAACCAAAAATTATATGATCGCGGCTGCTGGAGTGTCAAAAAGTCCTGTCCGCGCGAAAGACTTCGGGAGCCAGCAAAATTCAATTCGACATCAGCACCACTATACTTTGTTGTCGTCCAAAGATTATTAGCAGAAAGTCCCAACACCAGGTCGGTAATCAGCGTATTGCTATAAATCTTGGGCAATAAATCTTTTAAACTATAACTGATGCTGAGCTCACGCAGTTTGAAATAGTCAGCGTCTTCGATAAAGTTGCCATCGTAATGGCGATCCAGTTTGGCATATCTATCGGCAGCCGCTTTATATTCGTCGGAACCAACTGCAAGGGCAGTGATATCCATATCATCGTAATCGTTGACTCCCAATTGTTCCTCCAGCGTCCGATATTCTTTATTATTGGCGCCGCCGAAAAATCCGGCATAATAAATGGCAAACAGTTTGGTATTATTATATCGTTTATGACCTGTTGCCCAATCAGCTAACAGATATAGATTAAAATTTTTAAACAGGTTTAAATTTAACGATAATGAGCCATTATATGTGGGTATGGGAGTTCCAAAATCGTATCGACTCGCTTTCAAAGTATCTATATCGGTAAAGCCAAAGCGATCAAGCGTGGCACGATCCGTAATATCCGTATTAGTTACGATTGCACCGGTATATTCCCCAGTTGCAGGATCAAAACCAGCCCCTAAAACTTTCCATGTATAAAAGCTATGTTTTGGCAGCCCTTCTTCGATGACGTTAACATCAAAGCCATCATAAATTGGCTGAGCGCCGCCAAGGTCTGTTACCTCGTTTGTTTGAAAATTATTGGTTATACTCATATCAAGCTGAAAATTTCTGGTTGAAATGGGTCTTGCCTGGAATAGAGATTCGAAGCCCGAGCCTTTACTTTCGCCAATATTAAATGGAACAGCGCTGGCTGTTCTTCCAGTGGATGGTGCATTATTAAAATCTACGATAGAATTCTCAGCTCGTTGATTGTAGTAGGTGAATTCTACGGAGTAATTGGTAAACATTTCTGCTTCAAAACCAACTTCAAACTCCTTAATGCGCTCCGGCTCAATTTCAGTGTTTCCAATATTAGCAAGGTTGGCGCCGACACCGAAACCACCGACTCCAGCTTCCCACAGCAACGGAATTCCGTCTACCCTACCTGGTAAGACCCCTGACTCTCCATAAGCCGCCCTGATTTTCAACAGGTCGAACATAGACGGGGCGAAGTTATACCTGTCCAGACGAATGGCAGCGCTTACACCAGGATAGAATATGCTGGGTGCTTCGTAACCAATAGCACTCGCATAATCCTGTCGTAGACTAACCGTTAGATAATATTGATCAAGATATGAAAATGAATGATTTGTAAAAATTCCAGCCTCTCTAGCATGGAGATAGTCATCATCCGCCTGCACAAATGTTTCTGCAGCTCCGATATTGGTGATCAATTCCGTTTTAAAATCCATCTTTTCTACAAAGAAATTTCTGAATTTTCTGTCGAAAAGTTGAGCGCCAACGCTGGAATTTACATTTAATCCTGACATTATCGAGTAAGTATATTTTGCATCAATATTATAAGTATATTGGGTATTGGCTCGATTCCAGACGGTTAAGTCCCCTGAAGGAGAAAAGCTGTAAACCAGGTTCTGAGGGTATAATTGATCCTGACGCAGATCAGAATCATCGATCCCAATACTTGCCGATGCCTCGAAATTTTTAAACGGTCTATATTCAGCCCGTGCCGAACCAAATAAACGATTCGATTTTTGCGTGGTTTTAAGACCATAGACAGATGAACTGTCAGTAATCTGCCAGGGTGTTGGTGTCAGTACTGTGTTGCCCAGGAAACCGAATATATTATTATCATTATTGGGGAGCCGGGTTTTATTTAATGTATAAGCTGAGCTTACCGATATCATAAATTTCTGACTCGGGATTACATCAAGATTAGCCCTGACAGTATTTCTGTCCATGTAATTGTTTGGTATAATCCCGTCCTCGTAACGATTGTCGAAACCCAGGTAATATTTCATGATACCAGTACCACCGTAAAGACCCAGACTATGTTGTTGAACCTTCCCATCTTGAAAAACATCATTGATAGCTTTATAAGAGAGAAAATCATCTTCATTGTATTCATAAGATTGGGTGTTATAACCGGTTACCATTTTGTAATCAATAGAGAGTCCCCTGGGCTTTCCCGGCACAAGTTTCCCTTTTTTGGTTGTTATGAGTACCACACCGTTTGAACCACTGGTCCCGTATGATGCAGCCCCGGCTGGTCCTTTTAAAACTTCTATTTTTGCAATATCTTCAGGATTTAAATCGACCAGCGTGCCCAGTCCCTGACCACCTACCCCGGCTCCGCTAAAACGTGAATTGTCTATTCTTGTTCCGTCAAGAATAATAAGCGGTTGTTCATCGCCGTTTAATCCCCCGCCGGAGCGCACATTAAAACGTATTCCGCTACCGACATTACCACTGACTTTTTCTACATTGACCCCGGCAATTTTACCAGCAACCATCTGTGAAAGGTCCTGGTATGAATTGGCTACGGTCAATTGATCGGCAGAGATACGGGACACAGACACTTCGGCAACAGATTTTGCTCGTTTTGATGCAATACCAGTAACAACAATTTCTTCACCTCGAAACACGTCTACAGCCAACTCAAATTTAATATTGGAAAGATCATCGCTCAATGAAAGGGTTTTTGTTTCATTTTTATACCCCATGAAGCTAACCATTAAATTGAATTTTTCCGTGGCTTCATAGCTGAAATTGAATTTTCCATCTAAATCAGTTGCTGCACCAAATGTAGTACCTGTTATAAAAACATTAGCACCAGGCAAGGGATCACCAGTTTGCTTATCGACTACGATCCCTGTGACATCAACAGCGAGTGCGGGTAAGCTAATCGCTAAAATTAGCGCCACGCTGAAGAAAAAAACTAGCTTTCTCATGATTATTTCCTCCATTTGATAATTGATTGATTAATAAAACGATCTCCTCGCTTCAGTATCTTATAACACCTCCTTCCCCTGAAATAGAGAAAAAGTTAAAAGTTATGATTGTTAAGAATTGTTTTTCAATGTCAGTATTGTTTTATATTTTATTAGTTAAAATAAATTAACAAATTCCGTGCCAGTTTAAAATGACTATTTTTAACATTTAAAATTAATTAAATAATACTTTGTTATTTATAGAGATACAGCTTTGTTTCAAATATTAGTATTTTACTGCCATTTCGTAGCCGTGCAATTTTTTTCACACCTAAAAGTATTTTTTTTGCACTAATGATTACTCCTGTTAAAAAAAAGAATTGGGCATCACAACTTATTTATGCTCTTTAAATGTCACCCAACAAGCTTTATATTCTTTTGAAATCATAATCTTCTCAAAAAATCACTTGCATAATGACTTTTATATTTGTATTTTCTTAAGAATAATTAACATTGTTAAATCGATGCTAAGTCACTTTAGACCTTCATAAATCGATCATTCATTTGTAAGTCTATTCGAAGTGGTCTTAGTTGTTGAAATTTATGAATTGTTCAAAACTACTAAAATATTAAAGTTAACTCCGCAATCGCCGCGTGCATTGCGGATATAAGAAAATCGAGGTTTGAAACATGAAAAGACGATTCATTTACCTGGTCAGCTTGATCGTGATTTTGTCGATATCAAGTTGCTGCGTTATGCGCCCCAAATGGAAGAATGTTATTATCTCAAAAGAAGAGACCGAAGCGGCGGATTTCCTGAACATTCATTATGATTGCCTGAAACAGTTAAAAACCAAACCGCTTTACAAATTCACCCCTCAATATCTCGATATTTACCTGGGTTATCTGCAAACTATCGAACCCGATTTGCGGAGCCGAATCCAGCATTTAGCCCGGAAATGCGTTGGGCAGCCTTATCAAATTTTTCTGCTGGGCGAATTTCCCTTTGAAATTTATGATGCAGATCCACTCTATTCACTTGACAAGAGCGATTGTGTAGTGTTTAGTGAACATATTTACGCCATGGCCCTTTCTTATGACTGGAAAAGTTTTTTTGCCATGCTGCAGCGCATTCGTTATAAAAATGGTGAAATTGGAATGGCGACGCGAAACCATTACACTGAATTTGATTGGGATGTGAATAACAACTGGCTGGTTCAAGATATCACTGAAGAACTGGCCGGCGACCAAACCGCCTGGGAAACCACGATTGTGGATCGGGCAAAATTTTTATCCCGGTGGGGAATCGGGCAGTTCATTCCAGTGGATACTGTGAACTGGTCTTATATTCCCTACGAATTGCTGCCAAAAGTGATTGAAAAACTTCAGCCGGGTGATTTTGTCAATATTGTTCGAGGGAATGAAAATAATAAATGGGTTGGTCACGTGGGATTGATTACGGTAGGAGAGGCTAGTATTGTAAATTTTCTTAACTCAACGAGCCCAAAAGTGGAAGAAGAACCGCTGATGGGTTTGTATCAAAATGCACAGAAATTTAATGAAGATCGAAGAAAATACAACGATGAAGTCAGGCTGAAAAATCAAAAAATTATGGCTCGAAATCAAAAGCTCCGGAAAAAAAATAACGGAATGAAATCTCCAAAAGAAAAGAAATTGATTTCCACCAAGCCATATTTTTATGGTTTCAAATTCCTCCGGCTTCGAGAAGATCCGTTGTGGGAATTGATAAAACTTGAAGGACCCTTTGCGCCGAAATTGAAAATCAGCCCGATTTTTGATTAATTTTTTTATTATAAATATTATGTTTGATTGAAAGATTCAAAATAAAAAGGGATTACAAAACCAGGAGAATAAAATGCAAGCACTAAAAGCCGTTTATGAAGACGGGACAGTGAGATTTATTCATAATCCCCCATATATTGGAACATTTGAAATATTAGTTATTTTTCCAGATAAAAGTCATGATGAAACTGAGTTAAATGAAAAATTATACTTTCAAGGTACCAGGGAGATGGATAGAATCATGGATTCAGAACCTGAGTGGGAACCTGAGAGATTCATCGAAAGGTAAAT
>CBFDBN010000325.1:0-5117 GCA_965603055.1 uncultured bacterium
CAGATTTCTCACTCCGTTCGAAATGACAATCTATCCTATTTTGCAGGTGTCTAAATTATTATGAATTTGGAGGTTAAATTGAAAATGTATGTAACCTATCTTTGTCTCATAACTTTTTGCATTTTCTGCTTCTGTTCACAACCCAAACAGGAATTAAAAATCATGACTTTTAACATCCGTTATGGTACTGCTGAAGATGGTGAAAATTCCTGGGAGAACCGAAAATCGATATTGATTGAAACGCTTAAAAAGTATCAACCCAATATTCTGGGCACCCAGGAATCGCTGGATTTTCAGATCGAAGAAATTCATTCTGCTTTTCCTGATTGGAAGGTATTTGGTATGGGGCGCTACCACGGAATCGAGTTGCCAGAACGTCCCCACGAGAGTATGAGTGGTGAGTCCTGTCGTATTTTTTATGATTCGACAAAATTAATACTTGTAAAAGAAGGAACATTCTGGCATAGTAATACTCCTGAGGTTGCGGGTAGTATGACCTGGGGAAATACCTTGCCTCGAATTACAACCTGGGGGATGTTTCAAATTAAAAAGAATAAAAGAAAATTTGTCGTTATAAATACACATTATCACTGGGACGAGCCTTATGTGACCAACGCTTCAAATTTGATAATGCACAAATGGCGTGAAATTGCTGGAGATTTGCCTGCGATTTTAATGGGTGATTTCAATTTACCACCAACATCTGAAACACACCAATTATTTTGTAAAAAATCAGAAAACAATAATTATAGAAAGGGATTTTTGGATCCCTGGATCGAATTGGGTAAATCAGAACAGGATAGTGGAACTTATAACGACTTTATTGGCGACAAAAGCGGAGACCGAATCGATTGGATTTTAGTGACGCCACAATTTGAAATGAGAGATATTCAGGTCATTTACGATAACATCGACAAAAAATTCCCCAGCGATCACTTTCCGGTTTTGACAATTCTGAGGCTATAATATACTCTTTTTGTTTTAGTTTTTTAGCAACAAAATTGATGGAAAACTGATTCCATCGCTTGGAGCGATGGAATCAGTATGAAATTTTAATCCACAGTGAGTATAAATAATAATCTTGAACCTTTAAAAGTGCATCGACCATTAAAAGAATGAGCGATTACTTATGGATTTAAAAAACAGCTTGATTTTTAGCTCATAATTTGTTATTATTTAACAAAGCTGAAATTTAAACCGATGAATTAAAGTTGTAACTAACCAAAATTCTCGAATATCGAATAATTAATGTTGAATGATGAATTGAACTAATAAACAAGGAGAAAAATTATGCCAGTCGCAAGAGTAACAGAAATTACTGCATCTTCAACCAAAAGTTTTGAAGATGCTATCCAGGTCGGTGTTGATAGAGCCAGCAAAACCCTGGAAAACGTAACGGGTGCCTGGATAAAGGAACAAAAGGTTGTCGTACAAAACAACAAAATCGCTGAGTATCGAGTTACCATGAAGGTTACTTTTATTCTCAAGGGTTAGTGAAGCTGTGGTTGTGTAGTGCGAAGTTTGTAGGGCGTTGGGCGCAGCAGGTGTCAAATATCGCCCTACGCCCAATGTCCTACTATTTCTCTAAACCAGAGTGTTTTTTTAGCTACAAAAATTTCTGCTTTTAACGACGAGTTACTACAAGGCAAGTTATGATCATTTTAGCTTATTGGATTCCAATTTTCATCGTCAGCTTAGCCTTCCTGGTAAAGGGTTCCGATTATTTCATCGAATCTGCTGAAAAAATTGGCGTATTTTTTAAAATTCCCTCTTTTATAATCGGCGTTTCCATTGTCGCATTTGGGACCTCTCTCCCGGAGCTTATTTCATCTGTCATTGCCGTGCTTAAAGATTCCTCTGAAATCGTAGTCGGCAATGTTATCGGGTCGAATATTACAAATATTTTTCTGATCCTGGGTTTAACAGCGATAATTGGAAAAGAAATTAACCTCAAATTCAATATTGCTTACGTTGACCTCCCCCTGTTAGTCGGCTCTGCTTTGTTGTTCGGCTTTTTAATTTGGGACCGGGTTTTCAGTTTATACGAAGCGCTTTTCTTAATTGCCGGTATTATTATTTACATATTTTATGCTGTAAAAAATCCAAAAGATAATGACGATTCCGATGAAAAAAGCGAAGTAACACGAGGATTTGATACCAAAAAAATAGAATCAAAAACCTGGCTAACTCTTCTCATCAGCATTGGAGTTATTTATGTGAGCGCCAAGTATACAGTGGAATCGATCATTCATATTGCAGAGATGGCAAAAATAGGTAAAGAGCTCATCGCAGCGAGTGCCGTGGCGCTTGGGACTTCAATGCCGGAACTGGTCGTTAGTGTTGTGGCGGCCAAAAAGGGAGAACCATCGATTGCAGTGGGAAATATTCTGGGATCGAATATTTTTAATACCTTTGCGGTGATGGGAATACCAGCATTATTTGGCTCATTATACCTTCCCGATAGCATGATCGATTGTGGATTGCCTATTATGCTTGCCGCGACGTTATTATTCTTTTTAATCACCCAGCAAAAACGAATTACACAATGGGAAGGCTGGTTTCTTTTGGTTTTTTACCTGTTCTTCCTGGGCAAAATATTTAGCTGTATGTAAAATTTAGGTAATTGGGCAACTGGGTAATTGGGTCAATGGATTCTCTCCTGGCAGAAAATTTAATTGTATGTAAACCAGCAAAATATTTTTGATTAATCTTATAGCTCGTCAGAAACAAATAATTTCCCCCCATTTGAAGTTTTCAATTTTATTAATATACTGGACGATTACTTTATTTTCAGACCTCAACAGCACTAAGAACGAGTTAACTTTCGAAACACAACATGCAAATCTCTGAGATTGGTATAGTATTTCTTAAACTCAGCAATGGCATCATAAAAAATATTTCGTGCCATAAATTTCACGTGATCTAACAATAATTACGGATGATTGGCATGTTAAACCAGACATGCGGCAGCGATTAAATAATTTTGTGGAATTGGCGAAAAAAGCAGGTATTGAACGATTGGAAGAACACGGCACTTCGCCTGATGAGTACAAACAATCAGTGGAGTAGAAATTGAAGGTCAGTGTGAAAGGGAACCTGGCGTTTGGCAAACCAGTGAAACTGCAAACGCAACACATTGAAAAATATACGGTTGGCGGTGGCGTCGCTCTAACCAATGGACTGCATGGGTCTAATGATTATCATTGCAACTGGCTTGGCTTTGAAGATGAGCATTTGGAAGTGATTATCGATCTCGAAGAAGTACAGCCGATTTCTCGAATCAAAACCAACTTTCTTCAGCAGTGGTATGCCTGGATCTGGTTACCGATGAAGGTGGAATTTAACCTGTCGGAAGATGGTGAAAATTTCACGCATCTGAAGACAATTCCAAATAGCATACCAGATACATAACCAGATGCGTTCACCAAAGCTTTTAATGTAGAAGCGAATGGGAAACCAAGCCCGATACATCAAAGTCTTCGCCCAGTCGAGATTGAAATGTCCTGAATGGCACATCTGCACTGGGGGCAAGGCGTGGATTTTTATTGATGAAGTTGTGGTGAAGTAATTGGTGAGAGGTTAGTTGTGAGTTGTGAGTGGTTAGTTGTGAGTGGTAGTGAGTTGTCGAAAATAAAGGATAGTGTAAAATAAAATAATGGGGGACACGGAAGCAGAACTGGCACGGAAAAAATGTGTTTTCTTTTGTAAGTGTCTAATTTTGTGGGCGATAAATTTATGTGTTGTGAATGACAAATATGCGAGGTTATAAATGATCAGCAAAAAAAGAATTATCGTTATCATGATGTTATTTTATGTAGCCAATCAAACGTTGGTGGGATCTGCCATGCCTGATCAAAATCAAGCTCAAAATGAATTTATGAACCTGAAATATTTTAGCTCCCAACTTTATTTGAAAGGATTTGCCAGGGCGATTTCAGGGCAGATTTTTGATTATCACTCTCCCCATCCTGAAGTCAGATCGGCCCTACTCAGTCGAGCGACTGATGGAACAATGGCAGTCGAATGGGAGACAGAATCCCTCCCCTCAAATTATCGAAAACCGTATGCGACTTTTATCTGGATAGCTGGTCTGGGCAGCAATATTGCTGAAATGAAATTTGATTTCTTTATCGATGACGAATATTCTCTCACTTTTACTTCTTCAAAAGAGAAAAATTGGACAATCACTGGGAAGAAAAATGTTGAGCTTTCTTTCAAAACAATGATGGTTGATCAATATACTGACCTGTTCGGATATATGTATTTGAAAGTTCCTGTCGAAATGCTGACGCCTGGCAAGCCAATGAAAATTAAAGCGGTTGGGGAAGCTGCGGGCAGCAATGCCTGGTTTATGGTTTTTCAGAAAAGCCTCGAAGCACAAGTGGAATTTCAGAATGAATTCGCATTGCTGAAAAGCAAGGGTCGTCTGTTGCAGCAAGTGCGGATCAATTTGGTCAATCTGAACCAGCGGCAATGGGCGAAAATTTATTCAAAAGATCATGTCATTGAAATGCCCATCGAATTCGGATTTAATTCCTTTACGATGCCATTTTATGCTGTCAATAAAGAAAAAGAAATTGATATTTATGTTGAGGTGAGGAATCAAACAATTATCAAAAAACGATTTCAATTAAAACCAATTCGGAAAATTTCGGTCTATCTGTTGCCACATTCCCACCTGGACATCGGCTATACACATCACCAGGACGATGTTTTGAAATTACAATTTGAGCATCTTGAAAATGCAGTCAAAATAGCTGAACAAAGCAAAAATTATCCTTTGGAAGCCCGATTCAAATGGAATATCGAGCAGATGTGGCATGTGGATGAGTATTTCAGGCAGAAAAGTAGCGAGAAAAAGGAACAGATGCTGGATGCCATCAGCAAAGGCTGGATCGAACTTGATGGATTGTATGCCAATATGCTAACTGGATTATGTCGCCCAGAAGAATTATTGCAAACAGTTGCAGCAGGTCGAGATTTCTCAAAAAAATACGGTGTGAAAATCGAGTCGGCTATGATTACCGATGTTCCAGGCTGGACCTGGGGATTGGTGCCTGCGCTGGCGCAAAGCGGAATCAAATATTTATCGCTGGGACCTAACATGGGACATCGGA
>CBFDBN010000326.1:0-5115 GCA_965603055.1 uncultured bacterium
GAGCAGAAATTACAATTTTTGGGACAGCCGCGAGACGTGATGATCATTCCGATTTCATTTTTAATATCAAGAATTGGCAATTGATCCAGGTTTTGGAGGTGAGACACAACAGAATTGATGACTACTTTCTTCCGATCTTGATAAGCGAGTCCATCAATTGCCTTAAATAATTTGGGGTCATTTTTTGACAGTGCATCGATCAGTTGTAAAATTCTGTTCTCTCCCTCTCCCAAAATCACAAAATCAAAAAATCCTGTTTTTAGAATATCTTCTGGAACTGCCGTGGCATGATGACCGCCAGCGACAATCCGAATATTTGGAAAGTTTGCTCTACAAATCCTGGCTGTTTCAATCGCCATATCGACATAAGGCGTAAAATTTACTGAGATACCTATCAAATCAGGCTGGAAGTTTTCAACCTGTTCAGCGATTTGCTCTAAACTCAATCCGAAGTGTCGATAATGTGTAAAAAGTTTGAACGGACTGAGATCGTTGGTGGGATAAAATTGTTTGAGATAACTGAGCGGTTTGGGAATCGGGATCGTTTTTTTCTTATTGCTGGCTAAACAATCGAGTAAAAAAGCTTGATAACCTTCTCTTGCTAATACAGCCTGGATATATTTTAATCCCAGGGGCTGCTGGCGGATTTCGGTTTGATAGAAATCTTGAATTGGGGGATTGATAAGGAGGATTTTCTGGATGGATGTCATTCGTTAGAATATCCTGGTTTATGCAAACAGCGTAGTTTTAACAATCAGCAGGTAACACATCAGGAAATTGCAAAGCAGTTTGTTTATTCTTGAAATCCTTTCTCTTCAATGGCTAATAAGTCATCATTTACAAATATGAATGGAAATTTTTTGGTTTTTTGACAATTGTAATTCCTTTGAGTTAAATCATTTCGCTATTTGATTTTGAAAAAAAATTTTCCGCATTTATTTCAATCTTTTCTAATGGGGTCGAGCGTTGTCTCTCTATGATTCCAGCACAGGCATCAACAACGACTTCACCAACTTTTCCAACAATACCTTTTTCATGATTAGTTATTACCACTGGAACCCGCCAAAATCCCCCATCTTGAGTAAGCTCAAAATCAGGCTCGTCTGCCATGATTAAGTTGGGCAAATTCATTATTAAAAGCTGATTTACCTTCTGTTGAGCTATATAGGGTGATATATTAACGTCTCCTTCAAATTGAAAGCGTACCTTCATACCTCTGAGTCGAGGTATTTTTTATTTTTCTAATGTTACTTTCATTTTCACAACCTTGTAATACTCTGGTTAATCTATTTTTAGTTACTAATAACATAACCAATTTTTCGATCAATGTCAATATAAAATTATTCTGATTTCATTTTGTCCTTGCATTTGATGTCCGATTATTTTATCTTTATATCAAATTCTTAAAATTTGTTTACTTGAATAATTTTTTGAAACTCAACCCTGGCACGTACTGCTAATGACTCAAATTGACACGCTGCAACAGAAGATTAATGATTTGACCAGCCTGATCGAGGTGAGCGCCATTATCAGTTCAACGCTCGATCTGGAAGAATTGATGAACCTGGTGATGGAAAAAGCACAGGCAGTGATGACTGCCGAAGCCAGCTCGGTCATGCTGCTGAATGAAGAAACCGGGATGTTAGAATGTGAAATCGCCCTGGGCACAGTCCAGGAAAAAGTAAAAAATAATATTTATTTGAAGCTGGGACAGGGGATTGCCGGCTGGGTTGCCCAGCATGGTGAAGCGATAATTGTTCCTGATGTGGACAGCGATAGCCGATTTTATTCAGAAATCGATAACTCCACTGGTTTCAAAACCCGGTCAATTTTAGCTGCCCCGTTAAAAGTAAAGGACAAAGTAATTGGCGTTGCCGAGGTGATCAATCGTCGGGATGCCAGACCGTTTACCGAAGATGACCTGGCTATCTTTACTACATTCTGTCGCCAGGTTGCCCTTGCCATTGAAAACGCCAAAATGCACCGATACATGCTGGAACAGCAGCGAATGCAGCAACAATTAGAGTCAGCACACAGCATCCAGCAAAGCTTTATGCCCCAGGCATTCCCCCATTCAGATCAGGATAAATACATTGTATATGCCAAAAATATTCCCGCCACTTCGGTCGGTGGTGACCTGTTCGATTTTATCGAAATTGGTGCTGATCGTTTGGCTTTTGTGATTGGGGATGTATCGGGAAAAGGAGTTCCGGCTGCACTTTATATGGCAAGATTGATCAGTGATTTGCGCTATTACTGTCTGATGGTTGAACGACCAAAGGATTTGATGCAAACAATCAACTCGATACTGTTAGAACGCAGCCGACAAGGCATGTTTGTCACATTGATATACATGGTTCTCGACACCAAAAGCGGCGAGCTCACTATTACCAATGGAGGACATTTGCCGCCCTTCTGGTATCAAAAACAGTCTGGCGCCTGTACAAAGATAAATAGCTCTGCTGGCATTCCGCTGGGAATTCTCTCGGGCGTAGAATTTTCTGAACAGGTGATTCAACTGCAACCAGGAGACCAGGTTTTGCTTTATACCGATGGTGTTACCGAAGCCAAAAACACCCGGGGGAACATGTTTTCTGTGGAGCGTCTTGAGAATATTTTTGCTAAATCGCGACGTCATCCCCGGGTCTTAATCGAACAGATTATCAAACAGCTCAAAAAATATAGCAAAAATGTACCACAGCATGATGATATCACCCTGCTGGGGATTAAGTGGAGGTAGGCCAGCCTTTACGGTTTTAGGCACTAATTGTCAATTGTGAATTGATAATCAGATTCGTTCCAAATCAGTTAACTTTTTGCTCTCTGGGCAAAGATTGTTTAACTGTGAATTACGCCAATTATTAGCAATGATATTGGGGGATTAACAAACGACCGGACTTGAGGAAATACACCGATGGCGGATTCAATCGAGATCAAAATTCCTTCTGAACCAAAGTTTTTAAAGATCATCCGGGCTGTGATCTGCCAGGTTTGTGAAACTGTGGGATTTTCACAGGAAGAAGGCAATAATATTACGCTGGCGGTGGACGAAGCTTGTAGTAATATAATAAAACATGCATACAGTGGCTCAACAGATAAACCGATTCATGTAACCTGTACTCTTTTTCAAGATAGGTTGGAAATTTTGTTGAGAGATTTTGGTAAGAAAGCTGATATTAATGCGATTAAATCTCGGGAATTAGATGATGTTCGTCCCGGGGGACTAGGCGTACATTTGATCAAGAGCGTAATGGATATAGTGAATTATGATAATCGATTGGATGAAGGTAATCAATTGCAATTGGTAAAATTTATTCAAAAGAAAGAATAGGTGCTGGGTTGGAATTATTGATTGATAAAAGACACAACTATAACATTTTAAAGATAAAAGGGGATGTTGATCTTTACTCTTCGCCACAATTACGCAAGCAAATCCTCGCTTTAGCGAATAAAAAGAGCACCAGAATATTAGTTGATTTTTTGGATGTAACTTATATGGATAGCTCAGGAGTGGCAACGTTGGTCGAAGCCCTGCAAATGACCAAAAAAAATGGTGGTAAGCTAAGACTGTTTAACCTGGGGCAGCCGATAAGGGATGTCTTTGAATTAAGTCGCTTGGACAAAGTATTTGAAATTTTTGAAAATGAACAGCAAGCTCTGGAAGGAATTTAATGTCATGTTAGTAGATATCTGCAAAATAAGAAAACATGTCATTTCGAGCAGAGCGAGAAATCTGATTAACCAACTAATATTATTAGATATACAGATTTCTCACTGCACTTCGTTCCGTTCGAAATGACACTAAAATTTTAATTTTGCAGAAGTCTAGTCATGTTAGCTTTAAGGAGGCTATGATGAGCGAACAGTCTAATAAGGATGCAGCTATTGAGTTCTTAACCCTCGTTGCGTCAGGAGATGTTCGCGAGGCATATCGCAAACATGTCGGTCCAGAGTTTCGCCACCACAATCCCTATTTTCCTGGCGATGCAAACTCGCTAATGGTCGCTATGGAAGAGAACGCCGTCAAAAATCCAAACACGCTTTTGGAAATACAATGTGCGTTGCAGGAAGGCGACCTGGTTGCAGTCTTTTCTCGGATCAGGCAGAAACCAGGAGATCTTGGTGCAGCCGTAGTTCATATTTTCAGGTTTCAAGGAAATCTCATTGCAGAGTTATGGGATATTGTGCAGGACGTGCCAGAGAATTCGCTAAATGAGAATGGCATGTTCTAAAATTATGTAAAAATATGAGAATCATTAGACAAACATTAGGAGCAACCGGACGCACTTTTTTAGGTTATTTAGTTCATGTGTCACGAATGGTTAAATTAACCAGGAATGCGCTTTATTGGACAGTTATTGCTCCCATGAAAGGTAGGGGAGGCGTTCGCTGGAAAAGTACTTTCCATCAGATGGTACTGATTGGATTTAATTCGATTCCAATTGTAGCAACCATCTGTTTTTTTGTTGGATTAATCATGGCGATGCAGGCGGCGTACCAATTAGAACGGTTTGGCGCTTCAATTTATGTGGCAGACTTGGTTGGTGTTTCGATGACACGGGAGTTGGGTCCGCTTTTAACTGCCATCATTGTTGCAGGACGCAGTGGATCGGCAATCGCTGCGGAAATCGGAACCATGAAGGTGAACGAGGAGATCGATGCGCTTAAAACCATGGGATTCAATCCCATTCGATTTTTAGTCGTGCCCAAGCTGCTGGCGCTGTTGATTGTGCTGCCATGTTTAGCTATAATTGCTGACCTTGTCGGTATTCTGGGTGGTTTTTTTCTGGCAGTAGTCAACCTGGATATCTCGTTTATTCGCTATTTCCAACAGACGGCTGAAGCTTTGGTGATGAAAGATTTAATTACTGGACTTGTTAAAACGCTATTTTTTGCTACGATCATTGCACAGGTTGGGGCCTACCAGGGATTCATTGTTGAAGGCGGCGCAGAAGGAGTCGGCAAATCGACAACCACATCGGTTGTCACATCAATATTTTTGATTATCGTGGCAGATTTAATTACGACAATGCTTTTTTATTCGACGTTATAGGCTGGATGCTGGATACACGATACTGGATGCTGGATACTCGATACTGGATACTCGATACTGGA
>CBFDBN010000327.1:0-5108 GCA_965603055.1 uncultured bacterium
TAAAGATTTAGGACATAGATGTCGCTGATTATCATAGAAATCACCAGGTGATTAATCGCTCCAAAATAAAAACACTCCTCGATTTACACCAGTTATTCCTTTACTTTTAACATCATAAAAATCAATGACTTTAAATTTAATATCCTGTTGCTGCTGGTATTGTTTAAAACACGCGTCTAAGAACGATTTAATCCATTCAAGCTGTATTTTAAAATCTTCTACAAGACTATATGCTTTTCCACCAACTCCTTTATACTCAAGTCCAAGAATCGAGAATGCATTTTCTACCTTTCCTTCCAATAATTGTACTGTTCTTTTAATTACTGTATCAGATTTCTGCTGATAATAAATTGAATCTTGAGGAAAGCTGTTAATCATCATTTGATAAAGAATTGCCAGGTTCAAATTGATGCCGCTGCTAAATTGAGTAATATGTAGCGCATGAATATACAGTGATTCTGCCTCAAGAAAATTTCCCTCCATAAATTCAATATTGCCCAGGTTATTCCATGCCGAAACAAAGGCAGAATCCATATTTAAAATTTCATTAAATTGTACTTTTGCCTGTTTGATTTCTCCATTTTGTCCGAGGACAATGCCGTAATGGTTCAATTGCTCAATTTTTTCTGCCTGGGTAAGCTGGCCGCTTAATCTATTTTCTAAGGCTTGTAAATATTGGATTTTCAAGTCATCAATTTCATCGATATCCTGGTTTAAAGCTGATGCAAAATTTGGAATAATTGGTCTAAACTCATTTGAGATTTGAAGCAATTCTGGAGAAACTGGTGGATACTTTTGCTGATTTTCAGCCACTTCAATTATTTCCAGACTGTTTTGATCTCTAGCGCGATTCATCAAACCAGTTCCAGTCTTCCAGGCTTGAATAAAGCTGGCAGTTGATATCATTGTTGTTTCAATCGGAATCCATAAATTTCCCTTCCATTGGAAAAACAATTCTGGCGGAATAGGCAAAGATAATACCCGCGATTGGTTAATGCCGGTATCAAACATCATGAAGATGTGCCCGGGAACACTGACCAGCGCCGTCGCCAGCCCGGCATTCTGCAATAGACTTGCATAGAGCACCGCGATATCATCACAATCGCCGTAACGTTCGTCACGGCTCAACAATTCAGCCGGGTATTGAATTTTATCCAGGCGATACAGTGCCCCATGAAGCGTATCAGCCAGTGAGGGAAATGGAGTCACTGGATCCAGACGGTAGGTTATTCCATAAGCTTTTAAGGCATTGAACAGAATCAGCGAGTCGAACAGTTTATATTTACTAAGCCAGGATGCTTTGCCCGGGGAAGGTTGGATTGTTAAAGCCTGGTCAACAAAATTATGTATGCGTCGATCATCATAGGTTACAAAGGCTGCAGCCTTGCCGGGATCATCCCAGGTCAGGTAATTTTTGCTAAATGAATGGAATTCGACCGCGGTATTTGAAAGGAACTTATTTCCGTTGTATTGATAAACAACATCAACTTCACCGGTCAGCCTGCCTTCAGGAGCATAAAAAATTCCTGAATTAAAAATTGCTCGTAACGGAAAATCAATCGAGGTTTCTGGCGCGATGATGATAGTGTCTGGTTTGGGGCAATCCATGTATCTTGCGCCCTTCAGTGAAATCCAGGCTTTCAGGGTGTCATCAGATACATTCTTCAGCTTAATAAAACCAATGCTGGCATCGAGTTTTCCGTAGTGTAAATATAATGAAGCAAAGACGTTGTGGATATGTGCCCCTTCGATTCTTATGAGTCTTGGATTTTCTTTAATTATAAATGATCCGCCAAACTGCTTATTGGTGTTCGGCAGGACCGGGGAATCGGTTAAAGCATAATCGAAATTTGCCCGGGGCAAATTTTTTAAATTTGTTTTAAATCCCAGCCCAAATGAGAGTGAAATTTTTTCCTGGGTATAAAAATCTTTTTGAATGCCGGCTCGAAATGCCAGTGAATTCCACAACCAGAGCTCGAAACCTAAATGGAGTCGATCATCAAAATCAATGGCAAAAACTGGATCAGACAGGGGAATTTTCTTGTTACGCAATTCTTCAAACGGACGGTAGCAAAATCCCCAGCGAATATTTTGAGGTAAAATTGTCTCTTTCACGCCGGTATCGTGGCTGCCTCTTGTTCCGTTCACATCATGCACCATCATTCCAAGGCTAACACTTCCGGGAATGAATGGTGTTTTTTCTAAATGATAAAGAACACCAAAATCCCAGCCCCAGCCATCAGCATCTAACACGGGAATATCACCATAAACTGTACCCATTTCGATATATTTGGCATTCAATCCCAGGCTTAAATCTTTGATGATCGGTAAATTTTTGGGCGGCTTAAATGCCAGCGCTAAATTTACCTGGTTTTGATGATAATCCAGCTCCTCATCACCGTTTTGGATACCCAGCCAATCAATGCCAAAAGATAAATAGTCTGTTAAAGGTGGAATAAAATAAAAACGAGAAAGGAAATTGGCATAATAACTTTTAATTCCAATACCAAACAGGTCGGAAAAAGCAAAACTTGCCTGAATACGCTCCATACGAGCAAGACCAGCCGGGTTCCAATGAATGGCACTGCCATCATCGGCAACAGCAACAAATGCCTCACCCATACTGATCGGTCTGGTACCAACCAATAGTTGTTCTCGCTGGGCCATTACATGACATACAAGTGATATTAAAAATATTGATGCCAAGATTATTTTTTTTATTAATTTCATTCTCATCGTGTTTGTTAGAGTTTTATTAATTTGTAAGGCATTTTTAGACGTAGGGCGTAGCGCGCAGAGCGTGAGGCGTAGGGTGTAGAGCGCAACTACAGATTTCATCAGACCTGAAATTATAGCACTCCCATCGCTCCACGCCCGACTCCCAACTCCCCACACCCAACCCTTCACCTATATCTATTCGACACCACAACCGTCTTCGTCTTCACTTTCCCCTCCGCCTCAATCGCAACGACATAAAGACCACTGCGACAAAAGTGACCATCATCGTCCCTGCCGTCCCAGGCTACTGCATTGATACCGGGCAACAGCGGTTCATCTTCGATGATGATTCTTTTCAGCCGGCCCGCAATGTTGTAAATTTTTACCGCTGCTTTTGATGGTTTTTTCAAAGGAAACGAAATATTGATAAGGTTGCCAAAGCCCTGTCCCCGACCGGTTGGTGAAAATACTCGCGGCTGCACACTTATTTCAGTTTCGAGAGATTTGTCTATCCCAATACTTCGAATCGCATAAATGCCTGGATCAGTTAGGGCTGTTGAAATAAAAAGACTATCCCCAATTGAATTCACTGTTCCTCCAATCCCATTCCATCCTGATTCCGCTTTGAATAAAAAGATAGCCAACTGGTTTGGGGATATATCTCCAGAATTTAAAATCGACATTGCTAGCGTTAAGGATTTACCCGGCTGAGCAACAGATTCCTGGAATTCAATGTTATAGGCAACAATGACGTCGGCCGGATTAGCCAGTTGATAGGCTTCCCGGCGAGTAATTGCTGCTGCTGTTTCTCCTGGATTAAGCATTCCCGGTGGAAAATAGAACCGAACACACGCTATTGAATCACAAAATTCAACTTTGCCACCGTAATCGGGATCAATCTTGTAAAAGATATCTCGAGCCGGTGTTTGATCGATGTTCCCATCCAGATCCATTGCCCTGACCTCAAATAGGTGCCTGCCATTATCCAATCCAAAAAATTGTATGGCTTCGGTTAATGCAAAATTAGACCAGCCGATATTGTCCAACTGGTAAGAATATTTTAATTTTTCTGGTGGTGTAGTCATATCCGATCCGTTGAAATTTAACAAAATATTTTCAGTGGTGATGACATCAAATTTGGAATCAATATATGTTTCTGGTGCTTCTGTTTTCATTCGATGACGCGTGAGACCTTTTCCTCCGGCGCCAAACCACAGGTCTCCTCGACTATCTTTAAAAGCGGCCCAAAGACTGATGGATTCCGGTCCGTCCTCAGCCTTAAAAATTGTCCAGATGCTATCGTTACCAGGGATAGTTAATCGAGTCAAACCTGAACCCGTCGCAAACCAATATTCAGCAGGGCGTCTTTGGACAATTGAGCGAACATTATTTGAAGCCAGCCCCTGCTTTGTTGTAAAAACAGTCCAATTGGAAATAAAATTCGGGTCTGAATCAGAGTTAAGCCTGAAAACACCATGCCATTTCGTCCCGAGCCACAAATTTTCACCAAGATCACCATATATCGCATTAATTTCTTTGCCATGCAAAATTTTCACCGCTTCCCAATTCGTATCGAAATTCGGTGTTATCTTTAATCGATTTAATCCTTTAAGTGTCCCAAGCCATAAAATATTATCGTTATCAATAAAAATCGAAGTTATGTTATTGCTTAATAATCCATCTGAAGTATCAAATTTTGTCCATGCTGCCGGGTTTCTGACACTGTCTGGAATTAAATCTCTATGAATGCTGCACACTCCGTTACCAGTACCAAACCACATATTTCCATTATTGTCCTGTGCAATGGCGTTGACTCGATCATCAATTAAACCTGAATCGGTGTTTTCAACCGTAAAAGGCAGCCACTCCCAATTCCCAGGGTTGGAAGGATCAGGAAAAGGATTCACCAGGTTAAGCCCCTGATTTCCAAATCCATCAGGAATAGACCCGATCCAGCTAAATCCCCTATCATCTATGAATATCGAACATAAGTGATCGGAGGCTAACTTTTTTTCACCTTCCCGGAAAATATGCCATTTTTTTTCAACCAGTATATTGCTATCTAAATTGACGATCCGGAGTCCATTTTTTCCCGTGCCAATCCATAAATAGTGAAACTGATCTTCGATAATATCAACCACATTGGTGAAATCAAGCTGAATGAAATCGTTTGAATAATTTAGCCAGGATATGTCGTATTTTAAAATTCCCCTGCCAGATGTTCCAATCCACATATCACACTCACTCCCTCGATAAATATAACTAATCAAATGACTTATAAGCCCATTATTCTGTGTATAATGAAACCAGTTGTCAGCATCGTTGATATCACTTTCGGGATCAACCACATAAATACCGTCCATTAAACTGTAGCTACCAAACCATAAATT
>CBFDBN010000328.1:0-5096 GCA_965603055.1 uncultured bacterium
TTGCCAATAATCCGAATATCTTTTCCTTTGCTGTTCATCAAATCTCGAAGTGATTGCGCTGGCTTTTCTGAATCAAATTCTCCTTCAATTAAAAATCCAAAACTGCCAATACTATTTTCTTCGCCCTTAAACGGTAACGGATCTGAGCCGGCGATAATCGGGAAGCCCTTCTTCCTGGCTTGTTTGACCAGTTTTGGCTCTGGCCAGAGTGTATTTCGTAATGTTGTTTCACCGATGAAAAGATCATTGGTCGATTTTTCCTGAATTTGTCGGGCAATTATTTTTCCACGATTGAAAAACCATTTCCCTGGCGCCCAATTCAGGGTTGGTATTCCACCAGAATCTTTAACTTCCTGAATGACTTCATCAATCGATTTTTGCCGATCAGGGATATTTAAATTTGAAATTAATGATAAGACTTCCAATCCCTCCTTCGTCACTAACTGTCGCCCGGCAAAGATATATAAAATCGGTTGCCCATTTTGTTCGATAACAATCGTTAAATCATCTTTTCCTTTCTTATATTTTAATCCACCATTCTCATAATTCTCGGGTGACTGAGAGATTTGATCAAAAAAATTAGCATCCGACCTCTCAACCAGCAGCCAAATCGGAATCACTTTCGAGTTGATTTTTTTTGAATAATCACTCAAATTTCTCACACCACTTTCAACTGCTTTCATCAAATCATAAACTTCATACAAATGAACATGTCCATCAATCGCTATTGTTGCGTTCCCCATGATGTCTTCTCCTCAATTTTTCACAATTATACACATACTTCTCATTTCAAAATAAATTATATTAAACAACTGACCATCAAAACTGATTACTGATAACTTATCACTGAAAAACTATCGAATCAAAGCAATCATATCTCGCACTGCCTTTTCCATCCCAATCAACACCGCACGAGATACAATGGAATGACCAATATTCAATTCCTCGATCTGTTTAATTTTGGCAATATCAACCACGTTTTGATAGTTCAATCCGTGTCCCGCGCTTACGCCCAGTCCTAATTTTGCCGCTGCCATTGCCATTGATCGAATTCGCTCTAATTCTTCGACAACTTGATTTAAGTCTACTGCATTGGCGTAATTACCAGTATGAAGCTCCACATAATCGGCGCCCAATTTAGCCACAGCCTTGATCTGTGTCATATCTGGATCAATAAAAAAACTGACCACGATGTTATTGGCACGCAAAGTGGAGGTGACTTCTTCGAGCAGATCAAAATTGGCAGTCACATCCAACCCGCCTTCGGTGGTGATTTCCTGGCGTTTTTCCGGGACAAGCGTTACCATGTCAGGCAGAATCGCAATGGCTTTTTTTACCATTTCATCCGTAGCCGCCATTTCGAGGTTTAAATGTGTTTTAACGACCTGTCTCAAAAGGGTCAGATCCCGATCTTTAATATGCCGACGATCTTCTCTCAAATGACAAACAATACCATCGGCTCCGGCCAGCTCTGCCAGAACTGCTGCAGTAATCGGATCAGGTTCCCTTCCGCGACGAGCCTCTCGAACTGTTGCCACGTGATCTACGTTTACTCCTAATCGAACCATAAGGACCTCCCGGGTTTTCGATAATTCAAAAATTGTAATAGTTTACCACTCTGATTTAATCGTATGGAAAAAAATGATTTACGATTAAAGATTAACGATTTTTGATTTATGAAGGAGTACTGCTTGAAGAATCGGAGTTTAAAGAATCAGTAATACTTCTAAAATCGTAAATCGTTAATCCTTGTTCTGAAATCAAAAGCAACATCTGCAAAGGTATTGAACTATTACAAAAAATTTTATCTATTAAATTAAAAATTTCAAAAAACAAATCCTAAAAGACTAATAAATTTCAAATAATAAATCCTAAAATACAAACAAATTCCAATACCAAAATTTCAAATCTCAAGTGGATTGAGATTAATTTAGCTTAGCCACCTTTATTATTAACAAATTCTTAAAATCCAATTACCCCAATTACCCAATTACCCCAATCACCGAACCACATCCGTCACAGGAACAATCTTAAATCCTTTTTTCTCTAACTTCGGAATCTCTTCGCTCAACACTTTTATCGTTTCGCTGTAGGGATGCCCGATAACAATGGCTTTTCCCCGTCGTTTGGCGACTTTTGCAATCGCTGCCAGCTTCCTTTTAATATAGACTTCATCTTCGTTTTTTTTGCGTTCGAGAAAGCCATCGTTTACAGCAAATTTCACACCGTATTTTGCTGCCACTTCTGAAACCACACTTTTATTGGTCGTCTTACTATCAACAAAGATTTTCTTATTTGATTTTAGTTGTCCCAATACAGTTTCCATCACCTGAGTATCGGCAGTTGCTTTGGAACCCATGTGATTATTGATACCAACCGCGCCTGGCAGCGCTGCTATCGCTTTTTGGACTCGATCGGCGATTATTGAGTCAGGTAAATTGGTCATGACAGTGAATTCGCTGTCCTCAACTTTTTCCTCAATCGCTTCCATTGGCAGGTGAATCATGATCGGCTTATTCGATTTTTTTGCTTTCTCAGCTATTTTGATTGAATGCCTTTGACCCGGAATAATTGACAGGGTAATGGGGTATTTAAAATTTAAAAATTTTTCAGTCGTCTTATTGTTATAATATCCAAAGTCATCGATAATGATGGCTATTTTGCCTGCCTTTCGCTCAAGATTTATGTTTTTGCTGAAAACAATCGTTAGAAAAGTATCCCTGTCAGTGCCGATGGTAATTGTGGATTTCTCAGCTCTTAAATTTTCTTCGGATTTTAACACTTTCAGATCCAGTTGTTTTATTTCCTGGATGACCTCATAGATCATCGTCACAGCCGGTAATTCTGCCGGGAGTTGGATATTTAAAGTCTTTCCTCTTCTTTTTATCCAGGAATCTTCCAGACTAAACGAATCAAATAAATCGTGAAGCAGGTAATCCAAAGCCTGGTCTTTTGGCAAGGTATCAAGATCAACTTTTTGTTCTATCGGCTCAACAACAACGTTATCTTCAATTTTTGCTATTTCTTGTTCTTTTTGAACCACCGGCTGCTCGACTTTTTCTTCAGGGAGAAATAGACGATAGATGATAAAACCACAGATTCCGATCAATACGATCATTCGAATAATCTTAGCGATCACATCCAGCAGCTTATTTTCTTTTTGCTTTTTACGACTTTTGGTAGTTGACCTTGTTGTCTGTCTTCGTTGCGTAGATTTAGCTGGTTTTCTGCGATATGGTTTTCTTTTTGCCATTGCAATTCTCTATTTTTATTTAATAAAACTCGCTTTGATGGTGCTCCAGGACGGAACACGGGTGGCAGTTGGATCGACCTTTGTTTCAAAGTCACTCCATCGGATTATCATCCAATAACCGTAACGTCTGGTTAGCACAAAATCAACCTGCCCTTTACCGACGGTCGGGTAAGCTTCCGCCAGAATATGATGAAGGGCTATCTCATAATCAGCTCGAATCAACGCCGAGTCAGGGAATTCATTTCGCTGAATATTTAAAAACTTTAGTGATCGGGTAGAATCGTCGGGTATCGATGTAAAAGCTTTGTTGATATAAGACTGTTCGTGTGCCAGCGACCATTGTTCAAAAATACCGGCATTCGTTGAAGCCTGGTATTGATCTGGAATAAAATGAAATAAATTGATCGAATCGACCAGGCATTTCATGTAATTTTCAACATTTTTCTCCTCAATCGCTGCTGTCATGTTTTGCAGAACGATCATCGGGTCGGCTGGCAGTCGCCACGATGTTCTGCCCTCGGTCGGTGGTTCTGCTTCCCTGGTGGCGAACGGGTTCTTGCAGGAATTAAGGATGAGAGGGATTAATATTATCAATATTATTGTTTTTAGTTGATTTGCCATTATAATAGAATGAATTTAATCGGTTGATTGTTTTAATTTTCACATAAATTTTTATTTGATTTTAAAATTCAAGCATAGCAAATTTTTAAAATCATCAAAGGCTATTGAAGACCAAGTTGAACTTTAATCGCTTGCTCTACCTTTTTTATGTCAGAAGTTGACAATCTACCCATTAAATTGATCAACCTCGACTTGCTTACAGTAGTTAATTGATCTGCCATTGCTTTACTATTTTTATCATCCAGGGTTACCAACGCCTCACTGGGATAAATACGATCAATATTGCTTGTCAATGGTACCACTTGTACTTGGTTCAGGAATTTATTTGAAGCATCATTGCTAATTATTACAGCCGGTCTTTCCTTTTGAATTTCGCCCCCGATAGAGGGATCAAAATTCACCCACCAAACTTCACCTCGGTTCATCGCTAACGTCTCCTATTGTTCCTTCTGCCCATTCTAATGCTTCGGCTTCTCGTGCTTCATCTTGAGCCATCATTCTATAAGCTTCCTCTAAATTATGATCAGCTACATAGCGATGAATTAATGATTCGATAACCTTATTCATGTCATTTTGACCTATGATACGATTTAATCCCTCATAGATGTTATCATCCAATGTTAGGGTTACTGTCGTTTGCATGCGAATCTCCAGAATTGTAATTTAGAACATTTCGTTTGTAATTGATTCAAAATAAAAAAATCATTGCATCGCTTTGAATATTTTCTTATATTTTCAACAAATCTTGAATCATTAAATAAGTGATAACAATGCTGCTCCGTTTAATACTACTTTTCACCTTGGTCCCCTTAATCGAGCTTTCATTACTGATCGAGCTGGGACGCCACATTGGACTCGGATCGACCATCGCCATTGTGATTGTCACCGGCGTCATTGGCGCGTACCTCGCTAAATATGAAGGCTTCAAAGTCATCTCTGGAATTCGACAGGAATTAGGAGCAGGCAAAATCCCTGCCAAAGGATTGATCGATGGCGTTATCATTCTGGCCGGTGGATTGTTATTGCTCACACCGGGTCTGCTCACCGACACCATCGGCTTCCTTGCCCTCATACCAGTTACCCGCAACTATCTCAAACAATACCTGAAAAAAAAATTCAAACAAAAAATCGACTCCAAAGAGATTCACACCTTTTACACGATTAATGATAATCAGGTTTCATAATATAAAATAATTATATATCTTTAGCAAGCATAAAATTT
>CBFDBN010000329.1:0-5091 GCA_965603055.1 uncultured bacterium
GTGAGCAAACGGTACATTCTCTCCGACAATTCCAACTCGCTTTCGGATTATAACCTGTTAAATGGAAATGTCAGTTACTCTTTGCCGATTGCAGGATTTGTGTTTGATGCGAAGCTGCAGGTCTTGAATATGCTTGACAAATCGATTTATGTCTATGACGGTTATCCGTTGCCTGGGAGGGAAATTCGACTTAATTTGGGAGTGAATTACTAAAAGATGAAAAAAGGATATATCCAGGTTTACACTGGAAATGGAAAAGGCAAGACGACTGCTGCTTTCGGACTGGCGTTACGAGCTGTGGGCGCAGGTTTGAAAGTTTTTATTGCTCAATTTATGAAAGGGATAGAGTACAGCGAACTGCATGCAATCGAACGTCTCTCCGATTCAATAACGCTGAAACAATATGGTCGAAAAAGCTTTATCCATGACATACCCGATCAGGAGGATATTGATCTGGCAATTTTGGGATTAAATGAATCACGTGTGGCGATTCAATCGGGAAAATATGATATTATTATATTGGACGAAGCCAATGTTGCGGTACATTTCAAGCTTTTTCCAGTCCGAAAACTACTGACACTAATGGATGAAAAACCAGACAAGGTTGAACTGGTAATCACAGGAAGGTATGCCGATCCGAAAGTGATCGAAAAAGCAGACCTGGTTACTGAAATGTGCGAAATTAAACATTATTATCAGCAGGGTGTTTCAGCAAGAAAAGGGATTGAGAGTTAGTAGCTAAAAAGTTAATTTCTTGCTCAATGGGCAAAAATATTTTGACCGCGAATCTCACTAATTTCTCAAATTACCCGAATTAAAAATTAGCGTAATTCCATTAATTCGCATAATTAGCGGTCTAAGGTCTTTTAGGTTCTGGCTTGTCCAGGTTAGGATTGTGGAATGAAAAAATACCAATTTTGGGTGACAATTTTATTACTGAGCTTTTTCTTTTGCCAGGGATCAAAAGATAATTCTCAACAGAAAAATGAGTCTGATACCCAGGTTCAATACAACCGCATTATTTCCATGTCGCCAAATATCACCGAAATTCTGTTTGCCCTGGAATTGGGTGACAAAATCGTCGGCGTAACTCGGTTTTGCAATTTTCCCCCAGAAGCAAAGCAAAAAAACCAGGTTGGCGGTTATCTCGATCCAAATTACGAAGCAATTCTCAGTTTGAAGCCTGATGTGGTGATTATCCTGCACGAGTTCGAGCAAATTAAAAATTTTCTTTCGGAATTGGGAATAGAATACCTGATAGTCAGTAATAAAACCGTTCCCGATATTCTGTCGAGTATTGAGTACCTGGGAAAAGAATTCAGTGTCGAGCAGCAGGCTGAAAAAATTTTAATTGACATTCGATCAAAAATTAATAAAATTGAAAAAAATATAGATGATTCAACTCGACCAAAAATTCTGATTGTAGTTGAACGGACGATGGGCACTGGCGTCATCGAAGATGTTTACGCAGCCGGCAGATACACTTTTTACGATGAGCTGATCCAGATGGCTGGGGGAATCAATGCTTTTGAGGACGATAAGATTGCCTATCCGATTCTTTCGGCAGAGGGGATTATCCATCTCAATCCTGATTTCATCATTGATCTGGTACCACAATTGAAACAAACTGGGCTTAGCGTAGCGACACTTGTAAAGGACTGGGAAAGCCTCTATCAAATTGATGCAGTGAAAAATCAGCGCGTTCATATTTTGAGCGAGGATTATGCGGTAATCCCAGGGCCGAGATTTATTTTGTTTCTTGAAGATTTAGCCAGAATGATTCATCCAGAAATTGATTAGGATTCTGATTTTAATAGGAATTAATGATGAAGGCTACGAATCCCGAAACCCAAATCCCGATTCTCGTTTTTTTATCCGTTGGCTTCATTTATCAGTCGGGAATCAATTATTTGAATTTGCTTACATCGAGATAACAATTTATGCAAAAACCTGTTATCGAATTAGAAAATCTCTCATTAACCATCAGCAACAAACCGATCCTCGATTCGGTTTCGCTGCAGATTTTTGAAGGCGATTACCTGTCGATCATTGGACCAAATGGAGCGGGAAAAACCAGTTTGCTCAAATGCCTGATGCGAATTTATTCAGATTACAGTGGCACGATTCGATTTCAAGGAAAACCGCTTGAAAAGATCAATCAGAAGAACCTGGCGAAGCAGATTAGTTATGTGCCCCAGGCAAACGGCAGGATCTTCCCATTTACAGTGGAAGAGTTTGTGATGATGGGACGTTATCCGCACCTGAATCCATTTACATCGTTTAATGCCGAAGACCGAAAAGCTGTCCAACATGCGCTGGAGATGACCCAAATGGAATTATTTGTTGATCGGCTGATGAACACATTGAGCGGCGGCGAGCGACAGATCGTATTTATTGCAGCCGCATTCGCCCAGGGCGCGAAAACAATGCTTTTGGACGAACCAACCACTTTTCTCGATCCCAAACACGAAGCTGAAATCTATGCTATTTTGAGAAGATTGAATCAAGAGCTGGGAATGGCCATTGTTTCAGTAACGCATGATATCAACAGTGCTGTACTGCAAAGCGACAAAATTGTGATTTTGAAACAAGGAAAAGTTACGTATTCGGGCGGGGCGCAGCAGATTATGCAGAACGAAATTCTGGAACAGGCTTATGATAAATCTTTCGAGTTCATTAAGCATCCGATAACGGGTCAAAAAATTGTTTTACCAGACGTCATTTGAAAATATAATGTTCGTTGTAATTATTCTGTTGGTTTAATACAGCCTACCCTTGCGAAGGTTTCTTGAAATACGATATATTATGATTTATTTTCATTTTTGTCAATATATAGAAATTTCAGTCACCTTAAACCTTCGCAAGGATACTTTTTCAACAAAGTCATTTTAGGCCCACAGAAATGAAATCTCACAGCATTATTTCTCAATTCTGTGGAATCATCCGCCTGGCAGAGATTCGCCTTTGGTTAATTTCAATTCTTTGGACGCGTTTAAAAAAAAGAAATTCATGGGATCCAGAAAAAATCTCATTCTACTTGTTTTGATTGTATTGGCAATCACGGTAATATTCCTGGCTCCATTTTGGGGAATCGAATCCCTCTCCATTCAGTCAATATTTAAACCCGATGATCACTTCAAATCAGACATCTTCTGGAAAATTCGTCTGCCGAGGGTCATCGCTGCGTTTCTGGCTGGCGCTGCATTGGCGATCAGCGGTATGGCGTTTCAAGCTGTGTTCAGGAATCCTTTGGCAACACCTTTTACTTTGGGCGTTTCAAGCGGGGCTGCATTTGGGGCAGCAATTTACATCAAGATTGGCTTAATATTTTCAATTCTGGGTATTTCAGGGCAGTCGCTAAGTGCCTTCATCGGGGCAATCCTTTCTGTCTTTTTGGTTTATGGTATCTCCCAAACCAGGAAAGGATTTACCACAGCTACCATGTTAATTGCAGGCGTGGCAATCAATTTTTTCTTTTCCAGCTTGATATTATTCATCCAATATTTAAGCGATTTCGCCAATTCATTTCGCATTATCCGATGGCTCATGGGCGGGTTTGAAATTGTGGGATTTCGACCAGTTTTCACAATTCTACCATTTACCTTATTGGGAAGCGCTGTTATTTTCTTCTTGACGAATGAATTAAACCTGCTAACACTTGGAGAAGATATTGCGCTAAGCCGAGGTGTGGATGTAAAAAAAATAAAAGCTGGCTTGTTCTTTGCTACTTCATTAATGATCGGCGGCGTGGTTTCGGTCTGCGGTCCAATCGGGTTTGTCGGTATGATGGCGCCCCATATCTGCCGTCTGCTGATCGGCGCAGACCATCGATTTTTGACACCGGCCAGTTTTTTCTTCGGCGGAGCGTTCCTCGTATTTTGTGACACGCTGGCAAGAGTGCTGATCGCTCCCGCAGAGATACCAGTCGGTGTAATCACTGCGCTGCTTGGAGGACCATTCTTCCTCTGGTTGCTTTTGAGTGGCTCTTCGGAAAAGAGTATCCTGGGATAACGTGAGATGGCAAACGGCAAATGTTGCTCAATCGTTTTAACTGGAGTAATGGAGTGTTGGATTGAAGAACCGAGCAATACTCCATTACCTCACTAATCCATTCAATTATTTCTCAGCTTATGTTTTACATTTCACGTTTCACGTCTGCCGTTTCCCGTTTTTGAACTTTTATTCTTCATCAGGCATATAATTGCCATACAATTTAATGAAGGAATGATTGACCTGATGAAAAAATTTTACATCATAAGCTGCCACGTACTCTGGAGGGAGATTTGTTATTTCGCTTCAATTTCTAAAAATGCGTTCAATTTTTATTTTCTGAAACAGGGACTACACGATACGCCAGACATTTTACGGCAACAGGTTCAGGATACCATCGATGCTGTTGATGGGGATTTTGATGCCATTTTAATCGGTTATGGCTTGTGCAGCAATGGATTGGTCGATATTCAAGCCCGGGATAAAAAATTGGTCATAATGCGTGGACATGATTGTATTACATTTTTGCTTGGCTCAAAACAACGATACCAGGAATATTTCGACCAAAACCCTGGAACGTACTGGTACAGCCCTGGCTGGATTGATACCACCGCTATGCCCAGCCAAAAAAGACTCGACCAACTTTTTCAACAATACAAAGAAAAATATGGGGAGGAAAACGCAGAATATTTGATGCAAATCGAACAGCGCTGGATTTATGATTACTCCAATGCAGCTTACGTTGACTTAGGATTTTATGATACAGAACGGTACAAAGAATTCTCGAAAAAGTGTGCTGAAGAATTATCCTGGAATTACGACCAGTTGATAGGGGATCCCCAACTGATCAGAAATTTTCTCGAAGGGAACTGGAACTCCGATGAATTTTTGGTTGTTCAACCTGGCGAAAAAGTGATTGCCAGTCATGATAAGCGAATATTCGATGTTGGGCAAAGCAAATGAATATTTATAGATAGTAGATTTTGAAAATTCCAAAATTTAAATAATAAATCTTTATCAGGTGGTTTAATTTATGAAAACTCAGGATTATATTGCGATTGAACAACGATACGGTGCTCACAACTATAATCCACTGGATGT
>CBFDBN010000330.1:0-5081 GCA_965603055.1 uncultured bacterium
GGCAAAATGATTTTTTATATTATTTTGCCAGATAATTATTTTGCCTATTTTATTAAAACTTGTTTTGAAATGATTGAGCCGGAGGCTTTTTCCAGCGCTTCAACTACGGAAAGCTCATTATTAATTGCCTGATGTAAATAATACGAAATAATATCAGAAAACCGGGTATAGTCCACCAGGTAGGGACGGTGAATGCCGTTCTCCATCAACTCTCTGAAAAATTTTAGCTCCGGTTCCTGGCTCAAAAATAGCGAGTCCTGGTAGATCGAATTAATAATCGGGAGATAGCCGCCCCGCTGGAACATCATTTTTTGGTTGTCTGGCTGTTGTGTGAATTTAATGAATTGAACAGCTTCCCTTTTTTTGGTTGAATGTTTTGAGATCATCAAATTCCAGCCGCCAAATACGAATGCTGGTCGCCCGCCTTGAAAATGGGGGAGAGGCGCCATTTTCAAAAATTGAAATTTACTGGTATCTTCCAACTCTGTTCGATACTGCCGTAAGAAACCCGGCCAGCCCCGTAAAAATAAACCATCCTCTCTCAGCGCATGTAAATAGCATTGGAACTCATCGTATTTTACGACAATTTTGGGTGTCATTCGGTATTTGTGAACCAGGTCGACCAAAAGCTGGAGCGATTTTCTGGCTCCTGGCGTATTTAATTGCAATGATTGTCCATCCGATAGGGATTGATTTTGACTGGCGATCCCTTCCACAAAGCTGCACATTAGTCCTTCGTAATTATCCGCGGGATAGAGGTAAAACGGTTGATCTTCCCGGGAAAATTTTTTACCCAGCCGGATGATTTCCTCCCAGGTGATGGATTCTTTTAATTTTCGTTCAATTTCCAGACCGCCAGGTATTGAATGAAGGATATCCTGTCGGTAATACATCATTCCAATATCGGTATAGAGCGGCATTGCCATCAATTGATCCTCAAAATAGCAGGATTGTAAGGCGCAGGTCAGAATTTGCTGCTGCTCCTTTGCTGAAAAATAGCTATCCAATGGATGACACCATCGAGCAAATCGAGGTACCCAGATGATGTCCACCGCAAAGATGTCGATACGACTGCTGTTGCTGCGAAGCGTGCGTGCCAGCAATTCTTTTCGCTCGTTGGTACTGAATTTGGTGAACGGCAGGTTGACTGCTATGACCTTAATTTGTCCTTCGTGTTCGGAATTAAAACGATCGATAAATTTTTGATGAGCAGAAGATATGTTGTCAGCAAAATATATTTTGGTGATGCCATCATCGGATGACTGATCCAATCCTGGCGGCGTGTAGAGAAATAGAATCAATGCAATAATCATCAATAGAATAAAGCTGATAAAGATGTTGGATAACCGAAACATGGTTTTTAAAAACAGCAAATGCTACCTCATTTTTTGATCATTTTTTGTTATGTTTCTCTACCAATTCATCCCATACCTCAAACGCCCTTCTCAGATGCGGAATCACAATCGATCCACCGACAATCAAACCGATGGATAAAGCTTCTTCCAACTCTTCGTTTGATGTACCTTCCTCATGGCAGCGAACAATATGATATTTTACGCAATCATCGCATCGCAAAACCAACGAAGCAACTAATCCGAGCATCTCTTTAAACTTTGCTGACAAAGCCCCCTCACGATAGACCTGTCCATCCAGACTCCAAAATCGTTTCATCTCCAATTGGGCATATTTCATGACGATTTCATTGAGTCGTTCCCGGTCGTTCTGGAATTTTTCGATGCTGTTTTCGGACATAGTAATTTCTCCTTAGGTTTTTTCAGGTACATTACTTTTTCAAAAGATGACTAAATAAGACTCGCTAAAAATCGATCAGCAGAAATAATTCTAACCTCGGTCTTGAAAATATCAACATTTTGTTTCTTGATGACCTGGTAAGCGTAAGGGATTTTCAGTCGTTCCTTGAAATAAAATAATGACGGGGATGGTGCTGTTTCATTTAATTTGGCTTCGACACAAAACCATGGCTTATCAGCGACTGTTACTAAAAAGTCAACTTCTTTTTTTTCCACATTTCTGAGATAGCATAAATTGGTTTTATAACCCTCATACTCTTTTAAATACTGTACTAACTTTAGAAGATGAGAAGCGATTAAATTTTCATATTTTGCTCCCTCATCTTCGATTTCAGACCAATCAAATAAGTATAGTTTCGGATCCTTTTTGATCGATCGAATGATTTTCTTGTGATATGGATAGATCCGAAAATGGTAATAAAACTGCTCCAAAATATTGATCCAATTGGAAACCGCCCGGTGGCTGACTTCCAGATCTTCCCGTATCGAATTAATTGAGAGCAATGATCCAACTTTCGAAGGCAATATATCGCTTAACAACTGCATATTTCCAATGTCCCGAACCGCTTCAACATCCCTGATATCTTCACGAAACAGGCGCTCAATTTTTTCATTGTGCCATCTTCTAAGAGTGCGATCATCCTGTCTCAAAAATATTTCAGGAAAACCACCGAAGTGTTCTAAAGATTCAAAATCATTAAAGTGATCTGAAGGTGAAATGGGAAGTTCGGTGAGAATTTCAATCTTATTGTTGATTTTTAAAATTTCTGCCAGGCTGAAAGGATGCAAGGTGTAATAATGATATCTACCCTGTAAAGAATCACCACCTTTGCGATAAATATTCAGTCGTGCACTGCCGGTGACTAAAAACTTATATCGCTCTTTCAGAGTGTCGTATTCGCCCTTTATTAGCGATTTCCATTTTTTATATTTATGGATTTCATCAAAGATCAGCAACTCAGCCGAACCAGGAAATTCTGACCCCATGATTTTTTTTCGATCCGATCGAGCATCCCAATTAAAATATGCAAATTTTTTGAAATGAGGAGCGATGAGTTCTTTTGCCAGTGTTGTTTTACCTATTTGCCTGGCTCCGCCGATGAAGACCATTTTTTCTGAGAGATCGTGAATGACATTTTTCGTCAGGTATCTGTCTGTTAGCATAATTAAAATCCTTATCATTTTCGATTTTTATATACCGATGAAATGATAATGATTTAAATTTAAAAAATCAAGATATTTTTGCCTGTAAGCAAAAATATAAGCTAAGATTTTTGCTTACAGGCAAAAATAATCGATCGGTACTCATGTTTCTCGATACTTTTCTCCAGGCTGCGGCGACTTTATCTTCAATTCGTTTTTTGTTTCTTCAAAACTATAGCAGCTAAACTGTTTACCGTGATCGGATAATAAACATTTTTCGGGAATTTGACCGCTGTACTCACAAGCTTGTTGCAACGCTTGCTGAGCCACGGCGTAGGTGGCATAGCATGCGGGTTGTATTGATAAATATGGCTGTGAAAACAGATCATACACCACACAGATGCGAAAATAGACACCAAACAGTAACAAGTTTAAAAAATCAATACCCCACACATCGTGTTTCTTTTTCGGTTTTATTTTTTTCATAAGGTTGTTCCTTATCCCGATATATTAACAACGGTCATAAATTGAACATTTATTTATCCTTTTTGTAAAAATAACATTGTGTCAATGAAACTTACATAAAGGATAATAGATATGATACAACTTGATTTTTTTGAAACAGAAATTGATGAACTATATAAAGAACGTTTTCATTATCCTCATCCATACGTTCAAAAGAAAATGGAAGCTGTTTATTTAAAAAGTCAGGGTTTAAAGCATACGGACATTTGTCGAATAGTTCGAATTAAGAGAGCGACACATTGATTTTAAAGAATGTCCTCCCAAGTCAACAGCAGAAGCTAAAGTTAGAATTGAAGAACTTACTGGCATTAAACGTAGTCCAACCCAAATTAGAAAATTCATGAAGAATTTAAATATGCGGCGTCGAAAGGTCGGACATATTCCCCATATTTTCTTCATCATTTCACACGATTTTCTTGACTCCTAATCATATTTTTTATATATTAACAAAATTTTATATGGAGGGAAAATGTCTCAAAGAATTGTTGTAACAGGGGGAACTGGATTTATCGGCAAAAAATTGTGTGAGGCGTTGATCAGTGAAGAATATGAGGTAGTTGTACTAACTCGTAATATAGAAAAAGCCAAAGAGATTTTGGGTGAGATGGTCACTCCTGTTCATTGGGATGGCAAAAGTTCAACAGGATGGTTCCAATATGTGGAAGATACCTACGCAATCATTAATCTGGCAGGTGAAAATATTGGAACTGGGAGATGGACTCGTAAAAAGAAACAAATAATTCTTCAAAGTAGAATTAACGCTGGTAAGGCAATTATTGAAGCAGTGATCAATGTAAAAAAGAAACCAAAAGTCATGCTCCAAGCATCTGGCATTGGAATTTATGGGGACCGCGGCGACGAACTTTTAGATGAATCATCCCCACTCGGTAGTAGCTTTATGCCGGATTTAGCTCGTCAATGGGAGCAATCTGTGAAAGTAATTGAGCCGATAGGAGTGCGGGTGGTCTACCTTCGAACCGGCGTTGTTCTTGGTGAGGGTGCTGAATTTCTTAGACGCACTTTGCTTCCATTTCGATTTTTCATTGGCGGACATCTGGGAAGTGGAAAACAATGGATTTCATGGATCCATCGAGAAGATGAAGTGCGAGCGATAAAATTTTTACTTGAACGAGAAGATTTAAATGGCGTTTTTAATTTATCTAGCCCAAATCCTTTGAAGTACAAAGATTTTTTTAAAACATTAGGTAAAGTCATGAAAAGACCGTCCTGGTTCCATGTTCCCGGTTTTTTACTCAAGCTTATTTTGGGGGAAATGGCAAAAGAATTGATTTTATCAGGTCAACGGGCGATTCCGAAAAGATTATTGGAGGCAGGATTTGAGTTTACCTATCCTGAACTTGAGTCTGCCTTAAGGGAAGTATTAAAATAAAATCTCAAATAAGATAATAATAAACCTCCGTCTTCTGAAATCGACCGGTGTCTTTACGTATTTTATTCTCCTACTGATAGAAACAGGCCAACAGATTTTTATATGCCTTTTTCTTTTATCAGTTGGGTTGTTTCTATCTGCTGGCGATACCAAAGCCGTAATGATTCGAGTTGCATTAAGTTTATGGCTAATCAGGATTCCATTAAGTTAAA
>CBFDBN010000331.1:0-5077 GCA_965603055.1 uncultured bacterium
TCATCAAATCGCATTCTGCAAGCTAAACACCCACCGGAATTTCGTCTCCTTCTCTCCTTCCAATGGCTCACTCACCCAAACTGGAAAATCAAATCGCAGCGTAAACCGCCGGTAAAATAGCCGAAGATTCAATTGTAATCCAATACCAGCATCCATTAAGTTTTGATAGTTATCATCCACTGTTAAAACACGGGCAAAGTCGAAAAACGGTGACAATCCGACTGATGAACGCCGTGGCAGTATTTTTCGGAATAACGGTGTCAATAAGGCGGAACGAAACTCGGTATTGAAAGCCATCATCCGTTCTGTCGCTATTGGTTGATCGATGTAGCCTCGTAAATTTCCGCCTCCTGGAAAATGGTAATGAAGTTCTGGCGGCAGGGCAGCTACGCTTCTCAAATAAAATTTGCTAAATCGCTCCCGAGGATTGGCGCCATCGGTGAAAAATTTTTCCTGTATTGGAGCTTCATCACCCCAAAAATCCCCAGCAAATAATCGGATTCTCAAACCATTCCCGCTTCGTTCATAATTGAAAGTGAATTCTCCTTCGAGTTTCGAGAAATCAAATTCACTGCCGAAAAAGTCCTGAGACGTCTCCGCATTGAGATTCAATTCAGATGACCATCTTCTTTGCTCGAAATCTAAATTATAACCCAATGAAATTTTATTCACCCTACCACGTTCCCACTCAGGGATCAAAATCGTTTCATCTTCTGATTTGATTTTTCTTTTCGCATAATCTTGTTCATTTTTGATTAGCTGGGATGAGTTAAAACCTAGATTGAAAGTATGAAATGGGGGTGAATATCGCTCTCTGCCAAAACGATAACTGAAACTGATATCACCGATTCCACGTCCTTCTTGATTAATTACAGAAAGACTTAAATTTAATTTATTACTATTGGGAATCAGGGGATGGGCAAATTTGAAATTATAACCAAATCGATTAGAATTCAGCCCATAAGTGAAACCGGCTTCAGAGAGATAATATTTGCCAAAATAACTCCCTCTAAATCGAGCACCTAACCAAAGACCATCGACGTCGTTGTACCACATTTTCGGCGCATATTTAATGAGATAAACATTTCTGGGACGATAAAATGAGAACGGATTGTCTGGCAAAAACTGAAACCGCCAATCACCGTTATTCATCCGATTCTTATCCAGAATCATGTCGTTGGGATCCAAAGCCACCTGACCCGGTTTGTCCTTTGTGACAAAAACAACTTTTCCTGACTGATCCTTGCCATCCCATCTTTTAGTAAATTTTTCTCCTTGTTGAGTCGTTAATTGAACCTCAACCGGCATGATACCATTATCTTTTCGTTTCACTTCAATTTCGGTCTGCCACTGACCATCATTAAGTTTTGTTTTTGAAACTTTGCCCAGAGCATAATCTACAGCCACGGCATCATGAAGCCATGGGTCAAAATACCAATCAAAATTTTCACCAGTCACATCTTCAACAACTTTTTTAAACCTTTCTTCATTTACATGTTTGAATTTCCAACGATCAAAATAAGTGTGGCAGATTTTATCCCATAGGCTATCCCCAACGATGTAATGTAACATGCCAAAAAATGCCGCGCCTTTGGTGTAAGCATTGATGCCATATCCGCCTTTGAATTCATGGGCGTATTGAGACATGGGCTCATTATACCCACTGGTCATATAATTGACCAAGTAACCAAAGGTACGTTCTTTTGTCGGAAGCCGAGGATTTAATTTGAATTTTAAGGAATTAACATCTGGTTCGCTGTCCTCTTCATAGCCCCAGGGACCAAATTTCGCATGTTGATACCAGAATTCCTGGTAAGTCGTAAATCCTTCATCCATCCAGGCTTCGGCTAATTCATCGCTTGCTAACATACCGTAAAAATAGATATGTCCGACTTCATGGGAAATCAGTCCTTCCCAGGGACCTGAATTCATAACGAGCATGGGGTATTCCATGCCGCCGCCAAGCAATCCGTGAGTAATGCTTAATTGAGGGTACGGATACATCCCAAATTTGGTGGACAGCCATTCCAGTACCCGTTCACCTCGCTGGACAACTTTTTTGCTCCAACCTTGTTTTGCAGAAGATCGATATAGGACATGAATCGGTATCCCATTCCATTCGCCCTTTTCGTATAAAAAATCAGGAGATGTTAACCAGGCAAAATCGTGAACCTTTTCTGCACGGAACTTAACGGTTCGCTCTTTATTTTGTTCTCCCTTCTTTTTAATTTCTTCCAATTGTTGGTCGTGAGCTTCTTTCCACTCCTCATCGGAAAGGCTGGTATCGACCTGTACCCATGACCAGCCAGGATCACCTTCAACAGGTACTCCCGTGGCACAAACAATATAATCGTAGGGTAATTTAATAGCGACATCAAAAGTGCCGAACTCACCATAAAATTCGCCATTGGCATGAAATTGATCGGGATGCCAGCCATTTTGATCGTAAACCACCAGCTTGGGATACCACTGTGCCAGATCGTATTGATTGCCACGCCTACCACCGCGAGTGACCAGTGAAGTGATCTTTTCATAAAACTTGACATAAAGCTGCAGCTCTTCCCCAGGTGGAAGCCGCTCGGGTAGCATGGATTCTAAAATCGTATCATCTACACGGTAGGCAACAACTGGCGCTTCAGTCGGGTTAATATCCGTCTCTTTTCTGGTAATCCTAAATTCCAGAATATCAATATACCCATTATTCTCAGGTGTGATTGAGCGATCTCGATAGTATCGTTTTGCTTCCTGTGCCATCGTCGAATTTTCATTTTTAAAGGCGTTGGGATAAAGATGGAGATAGATACGATCCAGCGTGTCTGGTGAATTGTTTTTGTAGGTGATGATTGCTTCCCCGCTCAAAGCATGATCTTCAGTGTCCAGCCTGACTTTGAAATCGTAGTACACGTATTGCTGCCAGTAGTTTTCACCAGCCTGTGAGAAGGTAAGGGTGATTAAACAAAGGATAAGAGTGATTAAACTTGCTGCAATTTTGCTCATTCTAAATTCCTCCCGAATTTATTGTTTCAAAGCTAATATAACTAACAATTATTTAATAGACAAGGTTCAATTTCATTAAGTTAAGCCAACCGATTCCATCGCTTGGAGCAATGGAATCGGTAAATAGTTCCTTATTTTAATGACATTAAGTCAAGATTATAAAGCACTTCTCCGTATGACAGAATTTGCTGAAGATTTGCAACCATGCAACTTATCCTTACGTCATTTTTGTTAAATCAGTTGCAAAAAATATTTATGATTCTGTTGATTTATTATAATTTACCCTTCCGAAGGTTACAAACCTTCGCTAGGATAGATGCTTGCAACACAAACTGGGCAATTAATGAGTATGATAAAAAATACTTGACATTAGGAAATTATAGTTGTATCTTTAAAATTATTTTTTGACAAAAGAATTTGGGTTATCGGTTGTTCGTTCAGCTTGATAACCTTTTTTATTGATAAAATCTTGCTGGAGTTCTAAAAAATGAAACGACTGTCACGCCTATGGCAAAACGGAAAAGAATTTTTAGGTGTCGAATATCCAATTATGGCGGGCGCCATGACCTGGATTTCCGATTATAGGTTGGTATCAACGGTCTGTAATCACGGCGCATTTGGCTGTCTGGCTGGTGGAAATATGCCGCCAGACCTGTTCGCACAAGAAATTGACAAGATTCGAGAAACGACCGACAAACCATTTGCAGTAAATTTGATTACTATCGCCCCAAATTATCGAGACCATTTATCCATAGCAACCGAGAAAAATGTGCCCTTCATTATTTTTGCTGGAAGTTTCCCCCGTGGATCGGAAATTAAGATCGCCAAAGAGAGTGGCGCCAGAGTGATGGCTTTTGCATCTAACGAATCCATCGCCAACCGAATGATTGCATCAGGTGTCGATGCCCTGATACTTGAAGGCAGTGAAGCAGGCGGGCATATCGGGCATGTTTCACTGACAATTCTGCTGCAGCAGGTGCTTTTTGCGGTGAAGGATATTCCGGTTTTTGTTGCCGGGGGAATCGCCACAGGACGATTGATGGCACATCTGCTGCTCATGGGTGCGACTGGTATTCAAATGGGAACTCGGTTTGTAATGACCGAAGAGTGCCAGGTTCACCCTGAATTCAAAGCGGCATTTATCAAGGCAAAAGCAAGAGATGCAGTAGCCACTCCAGCCGTTGGATCGGAGCTCAACATTGTGGCGGTCCGTGCCATACGAAATAAAGGAATGGCTGAGTTTGCTGATTTGCAGATGGATTTAATCCAGAAAAATCGACGTGGCGAAATCACAAAAAAGGATGCCCAATATGAGGTTGAAAATTACTGGGTCGGCGCGCTGCGTCATGCTGTGCAGGATGGTGATGTGGATTTCGGTTCACTGATGGCGGGTCAGAGCGTTGGATTGATGGATAAAGTTCAGCCAATGAAACAGATGTTTGATGAAATTATTAACGAAGCAGAGGAAGAATTGGAGCGAATTTATAAGCGGTTAGGATGTAAGATGGAGGAATTATAGAAGCAACTGAGCGATAAATCCAGCTTGTTTAAAATGGGAATCAACGGTTAAAGCATTTGAGATGTTTTGTTCTTTCATAATAAAAAATGAAATACAGTCAACTAATCCCCAATATTTGTCTTGATACGAGGAAAAAAATATTCAATCCGCCCTGTAGTATCCTTTTTGATATAGGGAAGATTCTAAAATTTATGCTTAATCGAATTTCATTTATAAATGAAGTTACATCATTCCTGAATTTTGGTTCTGACAATCCATTCCCGATTTCTAAAATAATTGCGTCTGAAAGCACGAATTTATCTGAATCATAAAAACTATTCTTTAATTCATTTGCTTTTCTATGATACTTGTCTTTCTTATCATATAGGGCAAAAACATAAGATGTATCCATGAAATAAATCATTTTTCATCTTCCCTTTTAATTTTACCATAAAGATAATGTTCAAAATTTACCGAATAATCTTCTGGCAATTCATCAGTTTTAGCTGTCACTAAATCAAAAATTGCTTGCACATTTTTAGATTTTCTTTTATCAATTAAAGCTAATTTCACTTTCTGATT
>CBFDBN010000332.1:0-5045 GCA_965603055.1 uncultured bacterium
ATTTATTTCTGTGGGATTTCATTTCTGAGGGCAAATTCTTTTTCTTTTTGGTTCTAGCTTGAACAGGTTAGGTAATTAGAGGATTCGGAAAATGAAAAAGATAATCCATCTTAGCGATCTGCACCTTGGTTTTGAGCGTCAGAATTTAAAAAAGCGCTTTGAAGGAATTGTGCAGAGCATTATCTTTGCCAAAGAACCGGCTGAAGATTATGTGATCATCATTACTGGTGATCTGGTAGAAAAAGCCACTGATCCATCCAATCATGAAAATGTGAAAAGATATGTTGAGCAATTCCAATCTAAAGGATTTACAGTATTTGTGGTGCCTGGCAATCACGATTATGGAACTGGAATGAAAGCCAATCGGAAGTATCAAAAAAAATTTAAGGAATTATTTTACAATGACGAAGGATTTATCTTTCCCAGGCTCGACATCATTGATGAAATTGCGTTTATTGGATTGGATTCGATGGAAGAGGAAATGAATACTTTTGATAAGCTTGGCGCAAATGGTGAGTTGGGAAGCGAACAGCGGCAAAAATTGGATTCATTACTTGGTCAGGAAGATGTCAAAAATTGTAATCACCGAGTTCTTTATTTGCATCATCACCCATTCTATCCCTGGCTTCTTCATGAATTGAAAGATTCGAATGAGTTGGGTGATATCATTAAAAAACACAGCAATATCGATGCGGTTTTATTTGGTCACAATCACCATTTTCAGAAATGGAACGGGAAGTGGGGAGTTCCTCGCTGTTACGATGCAGGATCTTCAACGCGAAAAAACGACAGCATTAGCTATCATCGAGTCATTGATCTATCTAAACCTCCCCCAGCGGATTATGATGCGGATTTTTTTTATGAAATAGCATAAAAAAAAAGGTGACCGTCACATTGAAAGTGACGGTTACCTTTTTTTACCGCTTGCTCAACAATTTTTGCATCTCTTCAAACTTAGCTTTTTCTTCTTTGCCAACGGTCGGGTATTTTATGTCCAGGGATTTCAATGTATTGGTGATGATCTCTGCAACGGCTAGCCGCATGTAAGGCTTATTGTCGGCAGGGATAGCGTACCATGGCGCCCAGGGACGGGAAGTCGCGTTCAGGGCATCTGTAAAAGCCTGCATATAATTCTTCCAGTGTTGTCGTTCCTTTACATCACCAGTTGAAAATTTCCAATTTTTCTCAGGTTGTTCAATTCGAGCCAGAAATCTTTTCCGTTGTTCATCTTTTGAGATATTCAGCCAAAATTTTAAAATCACGGTACCGTTTCTTGCCAAATGCTGTTCATAATTCCGAATGGTTTCAAATCGCTGCTGCCATAGTTGATCGAGATCGAGCGTATTGGGCAGTTGTTGGGCTTGAAGGAACTCGGGATGAACCCGCACCACCAACACTTCTTCGTAATAACTCCGATTGAAAATGCCAATTCGTCCCCGTTCGGGCAAACATTTTGTCGTCCGCCACAAAAAATCATGATCCAATTCTTCAGGAGTTGGTTGTTTGAAAGAAAATACCTGGCACCCGGCCGGATTCACACCGCTCATTACCGCCCGAATCGTTCCATCTTTGCCGGCTGCATCCAATGCCTGAAAGACAAGTAACAGGGCATATTTGTTGTGGGCATAGAAAATCCGCTGTAGCTCATCCAATTCCTTTGTCAATTTTTTTAATTGTTTCTTACAGATTTTCTTGTTCGGTGCTTCTTTTGGTGGAATAGTCGGCAAGTTTTTCAATTGAAATGATCCATCATACGGCACTAAAAACGGGCTGGAAACAGCTTGGAACATATTTTACCTCGGAAGATAATTCGTTATTTTTTTTAATTTATCTTTTTAGCGTAAAAGTAAACAAACCAGATTTCTAAAAGAAACCTGGTTTGTTGAAAATTGCAACCTTTGAAAGGGTATAAAAGGTATTCGTTTCTGAAATTATTACTAATGAATGCCTAACAAATCACCCCAGGCAAAAGGAACAGGTTTATAATTCCGATTCCCGGCTTGCATCTGAAAAGCAGCATTAAAAGTAATGGCATAATCTGGCGCTCCGCCGATATTGGTAATAATCAACTTGCCGTAATGATTATCCCCGGTTTTCACGGCATAGACATGACCGAGTAAAACAGCGATTGATTTACCTTCTTCTGAATAGCCATCCGATGGAGCCATATCAGCTTCATTAAGATCAGTCATGTAACCCAGGTCTTGCAAGCCACCGTCATTCATTCCAGCCAGCCACGTCCGAATGTTTCCAACTCCACTTGGATCAAATGCTTCATTAATGATATCTGAGCCATTGGTATTGGTATACCCGGCAGTGGGAACCTGAACCACAGTAAAAGTATTAAAATCGAAACCGGCTTGTGAATCATCCCCTGCAACCTGCATTGTTGAAGCGGATTTCAACCTGACCGACATAATTTCAGGTCGAGGCGTATCTTTGATCACATTGCTCGGATGGCTGATCTGTTCGCCCCAATAGGCGTAAGATACAACCGCGAAACTGTAAGTTTCTCCATTGTTGAGATTTTTAATGGCTTTACTCACCAGTCCATCGGAATAGCCGAAGATCGGCAACGAATCGACTAAGGCAAATGATGCACTAAGTGAGGAATCACTGGTTTGATTGGTCAAATCACCGGTTGCCTGAAAAATGTAATAACCTTGAAAATCTTCTTCATAATTCGATGTGTACCAGAAAAGAGAGACTTCCCCATTACCAGTGACGCTGTGCAAGCCCAATGGTGGAGAAAGTTTTTCTTTAGCCGTAACGACCTTTACCTCCGGGGTAGCTGCTACAATATTTGATGGATAACTTATCTCATCCCCATCCCGGTTAAACGCAGCCACAGCAAAGCTATAAGTTACACCATTGGTCAGGTCAGAAATGGTTCGATTCATCTCTCTATCCTGCGGGGGAAAAAGTGAAATCGAATCAACTTTAGTAAAAGCAATACTTAATGAGCTATCGTTCGATTGTGTAGTATAGTCACCGACCGCTTGAAAAATATAGTAACCGGCAAAATCATCTTCATAATTTGAGGTGAACCATAACAAAGTGACTTTCCCATTTTGGGGTTCAGCCCTCAGACCGAGCGGCGGGGCTAATTTTGACTTGTCCAGCGTTTTAAAAATGGTATCTGCTGTGTCACAGGCAAAAAACAAACTGCCTAATAATATCAAAACAACAAAAAAATGAAATACTTTCATGGCCTTGTATCCTCCTTAATTAATGGGTTATCTTTATTGAATTAAAACGAGCTAATATTTTTAATCATAAACGCTTCTAAAATCCACACTGATAAAAGAATTACACCGATAATTCTTATGAGTCTCCGTGATGTGATTCTTCAATCAGTGTGAATCGTTTCTCCCAGATTTAAAAGGTGACTGATTCCATCCGCCTCAGACGGATGGAATCAATACCACATTAAAAAAGTTATAATTCGTACGTAGTTTGTTTCAAAGCAATAAAAAGACCTCGAAGGCGAACAACAAAGACCTCGAGGTCTTATTCATTTAATAAAATTAAATAGCAAATTTTCGAGATCACTATTCGCTGCTACCCGTTGCAATCGCTTCCAACCGCTGAATCCGTTCTTCAATCGGTGGATGGGTTGAGAAAAGTCGCTGTAATCCTCCCAAAAATGGATTGACAATGAACATGTGGGCATGGGCAGCATTTCCACGCCGCAAAGGAACTCTCTTTACAGCCTGATGAATTTTTTCCAGTGCAGTGGCGAGTCCCAGCGGTTTGTCGGAAATTTCAGCGCCGCCGGAATCAGCCGCATATTCACGGGTTCGGGATATCATCGAACGGATAATTATTCCTGCCAATGGCGCGCCAACCAGGATGAAAATCATGCCCAATGGATTTTGACGTCGATTGGGATCTCTTGCCACGGCGCCATACCGGGCAAATTGACCCAGCATTGCCAGGGCACCTGCCAGTGTCGCCGCAATTGTTCCAGTCAGGATATCTCGATGTTTAACATGTGCCAACTCATGTGCCATCACACCAGCCAGCTCATCATCATCGAGAACATTCAAAATCCCTTCGGTTGCAGCGACCGCCGCATGTTGTGGATTCCTTCCGGTTGCGAATGCGTTTGGGGTTTGTTCCGGAATGATGTACACCTTGGGCATGGGCAGGTTTGCCTTTTGAGCCAGAGGCTCAACGATATTATATAAGCGAGAGCCAGGCTCAGCCTGCTGTGCCCGGTATTGTTTTAGCACCATTTTGTCACTGAACCAATAAGCAAAGAAATTCATTGCGGCTGCGGCGAGAAATGCAAGAATAGCGCCCTGCCTGCCACCGACTTCTCCGCCCAGGACAACGAACAACACCGTCAGACCGGTCATTAATAAAAATGTACGAATGTTGTTGCTCATAACACTCCCTCACAGCTAATAAAATCGCTATCTTTTTTTTCCAAAGAGACCACCCAGGAGGCTCCCCAGCACATTGCCACCTTTTTGCGAGCCTGAGCCACCAAGTAAGCCCTTCATTAAAAAACCAGCGACGTCATCAAGTATACTGCCATCTCCGTCCTGGTCCAGCAATGAAGCAATACCACTGGAACCGGCGCCCTCGACGTCACGTTTTTTTGTCAATGCACCTAATACGACCGGGGCTAACATGGGGATTAATTTCGAGGCAATATTGCCGTCTAATTTAAATTTATCGGCAATCATATTCGTGGCTTGGACTCCCGATTCCCCAAGTAAACCACCCAATCGCGGGTCAACACTTTTATCTTTCACTTTTTTTGAAAAAAGTCCACCGATATCATCGAGGACACTGGCGCTGCCGTATTTATTCAAAATATGATCGATACGAGGCGCTCCACCGTGTTCATCTTTTTGCTTTCTCAGCCCACCCAAAATCATTGGAATGAGTTGCGGGATGATCTGGTTGGCGGCACTTTTCTGTATCCCCAAATTTTTTGATAGTTCTTTCGTCACCTGGGGACCCAAAGTACCCATGAATTCTTCAATAAAACCTGCCATGATTTTTACTCCTTAATTATTACTGCATTGTCAGAT
>CBFDBN010000333.1:0-5041 GCA_965603055.1 uncultured bacterium
GGTGTTCGGATCGATGAAACTGCTGCCGATATGGGAATTTCTTTAGCAATCGCATCCAGCCTGAAAAACCAGGTAATTAATCCCGATGTGGTGATAATCGGCGAGATTGGGCTTGGCGGCGAGATTCGTCCCGTGCCGCAGATCGAGCGACGGATCGGTGAAGCAGAGAAACTGGGATTTAAGGAGATGGTCATCCCCAAAGCAAACATGAAGTCAATTAAAAAGAAAAATCAGATAACGATTCGCCCTATAGAAAAATTAACCCAGGCAGTGGCCGTACTGATGGATTGATTGCAATTAATTTTTTTGAATTTATTCACTATTGAATGAATCAGATCGTTTAAGAATACATCTAATAATTAAAAAAGATAAGCTTGATATTTCAAATAAAGAAAAAAGATGGCTCCAGTTTAGCCCGTGTTGGTAAATTAAAATTAGCTCACGGAACTGTCGAGACGCCAATTTTCATGCCGGTGGGAACACAGGGGACGGTGAAGACATTATCCCCTGATGAATTGGAACAAATCGGCGCCCAGATCATACTAAGTAATACTTATCATTTGTATTTACGCCCGGGACAGGAATTGATTCATCAAGCAGGCGGGCTGCACCAATTCATGAATTGGCAAAAACCGATCCTGACCGATAGCGGCGGATACCAGGTATTCAGCCTGGCTGAATTGAACAAAGTGAAAATAGAAGGGGTCAGGTTTCAATCGCACCTGGATGGATCGTATCACTTTTTTACGCCAGAAAGTGTGATCGAAATCCAGCGAAACCTGGGATCAGATATTATGATGGTGTTGGATGAATGTACGACCTATCCATGCACATTGGATCAGGCGATTAAATCCAATCGAATTACAATGAACTGGGCAGAGCGTTCTTTGAAGACATTTTTACACAGCCAGCCGCTCTATGGATTTGAGCAGACTTTATTTGCGATTGTCCAGGGGAGTACTTACGAGGAAGTGCGACGACAAAGTGCAAAGGCGCTTGTAGATATGAATTTCCCAGGTTATGCCATCGGTGGATTATCGGTGGGAGAACCCAAACAAGCTATGTTTGAGATGACACAAGTTTGTACAGAGATTCTACCAGAAGATAAACCTCGTTATTTGATGGGAGTTGGAAAACCTGAAGATTTGGTGAAGGAGATTGAGCTAGGTATCGACATGTTTGATTGTGTGATGCCGACTCGCAATGGCAGAAAAGGAACGGTGTTTACGCGAGATGGACCGCTAGTGGTGAAAAATGCAACATACAAAGAGGACTTTTCTCCGATTGATTCTGAGTGCCAGTGTCATACGTGCCGAAATTTCAGCCGAGCTTATCTTCGTCACCTGTTCAAGGCGGGAGAAATTTTGGGGATGAGGCTGGCGAGTTTGCATAATTTGTATTTTTATTTAGAGATAATGCGACAAGCAAGAGAAGCAATTCTTTCCGATCAATATTCAATCTGGAAGAAAGAATTTTTAGAAAGATATTTTTCTGGTATTTCAGAAATTATTGAAGATACAAATACGAAAAATGACCGTTAAAAAATAACCAATTAATGGAGGAAAAATAGGTGTTAAATTTTATTCTACTCATGGGCGCGCCGCCAGGCGGATCTGGACAGGGAAATCCTTTCGCCTTATGGCTGCCAATCATTCTTATCTTTGCAATTATGTATTTCTTAATTTTCAGACCCCAGGCTAAAAAACAGAAGCAGCAACGGATGATGATCGAGGCGCTGAGAAAAGGTGATAAGATCGTCACTACCGGGGGTATTTATGGGACGATTGCTGGAATCAAAGAAAAAGAGGGTACGATCATTGTCAAGGTTGATGATAATACCAAAATTGAGATGGTTAAAAGCTCGGTGGCACAAATTGTAGAAAAAGGGTGATCAAGTTAAAAGTTTAAAGTTGGTAAAGTGACTAAAGTTAATTGGGTGAGTAGGTAATTCGGTAATAGGGTAATGAGGCAATTTAAATTGTTGTGAACCCGCTTAACCTGCTTGCATCACTTGACTACTCAACTTACTTTACTACTTGACTTACTCAACCATAAAAACTACAAAAAATAAACAACATGGAAAAATTAAGAGTAATTAAATATGGCAATCCAATTTTGCGGATGAAAGCCAGAAGGATTGATAAGATTGATAATCGGATTCGGAATTTAGCCGATGACATGGTTCTGACCATGCAGATTGATGGTGGAATTGGCTTAGCCGCGCCGCAGGTGGCAGAATCGCTGGCGCTTCTGGTTGTCGACCAGGGATTAATTTTTGAAGACGGTGAGCCAACAGCATACATCAATCCAGAAATTGTTGCTTCTGAGGGAGAGTCCATAATGGAAGAAGGCTGTTTGAGTATTCCTGATATTCGGGAAGAAGTCAAACGCCCCGAGATCACAACCCTTCGCTATCAAAATATTGACGGCGTATTCCGGGAAGAGCAATTTGATGGGCTGCTGGCTCGTGTGTTGCAGCATGAAATCGACCATTTGAGCGGTGTGCTTTTCGTCGACCGAATCAGTGCTTTGAAAAAACAGTTGCTTAAAAAGGAATTGAAAGCGATTTCGGATGAAGAAAGAATGGTCATGAAGGAAGTTGCCTGAGGAAATTCCAAATTCCAATGTTCCAAAAATAACAAAATGATTTTAACAAAACCAATTAAACAATTACCGATCTCGATCGATGAAAATAATATTTTTGGGTACTCCAGAGTTTGCCATCCCAAGTCTGGAGAAATTACACAAAAGTGAGCATGAGATTATCGGTGTCGTTACCGGACCTGATAAAACCGTTGGACGGGGCTTGAAAATCGCACCGACCCCAGTGAAGCGTACAGCTCAAGATTGGGGCATTCCAATTTTTACGCCTGAAAATCTCTCCGATGAATCATTCATTGCTGAGCTGAGGAAATTATCTGCCGATCTTTTTGTGGTCGTTGCATTTCGCATTTTGCCGATTTCTGTTTTTTCTATTCCACCACTGGGTACCATAAATCTACATGCTTCGCTATTGCCCAAATATCGTGGCGCGGCACCCATCAACTGGGCAATTATTAATGGAGAAACCGAGACCGGTGTGACGACTTTTTTCATTGAACAGAAAGTGGATACCGGCGAATGGATTTTGCAACGAACAGCTCCAATTGCAGAGGAGGAGACTGCCGCCGAGCTTCACGATCGTTTGTGCCTGCTGGGGGCTGATGTATTGTTAGAAACTGTTGACCTGATCGAACAAGGAAAAGCCCCTCGAATAAAACAGCAGGGTGAGGTCACCAAAGCGCCAAAGATTAAAAGAGAAACCTGTCGCATTGATTGGACCAAAGATTGTGTTTCGATTTTCAATTTAATTCGAGGATTGTCCCCATTTCCACGAGCATTTTCGATTTTCAAAGGGGTTGAATTTAAATTTTTACGCTCAAAAATCGAGTCGACTGAACCAGTTCAAAATTTTCTACCCGGTGAAATTGTTACCGTCAATAAAGAGAATTTTTCGATTGCGACCGGTGATGGCGTACTGACTATTACGGAGGTTCAACCTGAAAACAAGCGTCGGATGACAACGGCTGAATATTTACGGGGGCACTCGGTTTCTGTCGGTGATAGGTTTGATTGAAAATTATCGGTAAAATGCTCATTGAAAGTTTTATTATACATGAAACGAATTGGTTTTCCGAATATCACTTTGTTGTAAGAATAAAAAATAGAGTTACATGTCACCACGCCAGCTCGTCATAAAATTGCTTGATCGACTTGAACGGACCAATGCTTATGCAGATTTATTACTTAACAAGGAGTTAAAAGAGCAGGAGCTATCTGAATTAGACCGGGCATTAATACAGGAATTTTTTTTTGGAGTCATTCGCTGGCGAAATCGTTTAGACTGGATCATTAAAAATATTTATCGAGGCTCGATTGAAAAGGCTCCCCGTTTCATTCGTTACATTCTACAAATTGGTTTATACCAACTCATATTTATGGATAAAATTCCAGAATATGCCGCAATCAACGAAGCGGTGAAACTGGCAAAAATCAAAGGCGGACCATATTGGGGGAAAAAAGTTAATGCAATCCTGAGATCGTTCCAGCGAAATGCAAACCAGGTTAAGTTTCCAAATTTATCGACAAATCCGGTTGAATATATTTCAGTTTATTATTCACATCCTCAGTGGTTAGTGGCTCGCTGGATTAATAGAATTAGAATCGAAGAAACAATCTCACTTTGTGAGACGAATAATAAAAATCCTTTACTTTCTTTACGGATTAATAAATTAAAAACATCAACCCGGGAGTTACAGAGTCTATTATCTCAATTCAATTTGTCAGCGACTCGATCTCCTTATATCGATAATTTTATTTTAACAAATAGTCTGCCGGATTTGAATCAATTCCAGCCATTTCAACAGGGAATGTTTTCGATTCAAGATGTGAGCGCGGGATTGGCATGTATATTATTAGATCCGCAACCTGGTGAAAAGATCGTGGATCTCTGTGCCTCCCCGGGGGGGAAAACCACATTTTTAGCTGAATTGACCAACGACCAGGCAACTATTTTAGCGATCGATTTAAATAAATCAAGACTGAATTTAATCAGACAAAATTTAAATCGGTTGGGATTGAAATCCGTTCAACTGATTCAGTCCGATGGGACCCAGTTTTCATGCCAAAAAGTGGATAAAGTTATTGTGGATGCCCCCTGTTCAGGATTGGGAGTTTTGTCGAAACGGGTGGATTTACGTTGGAAAAGAACACCCGAACAGATCAATGAATTGACTGATTTACAATTGCGACTTTTGAAAAATGCTGCAAATATGGTGAAGCCAGCCGGTGTGATTGTTTATTGCACCTGTACCATCGAGCCGGAAGAGAATGAATACATTGTTGAGAAATTTTTACAGGAAAATAAGAATTTTCATCTTGATCCTGCATCAAAGTATGTTCCAGGAGAAGTGACGAATTCAAATGGTTATGTCTATACCTTTCCCCATCGTCACAAAATGGATGGATCGTTTGCGGCGAGGTTGGTAAATGGGTGATTGGG
>CBFDBN010000334.1:0-5036 GCA_965603055.1 uncultured bacterium
AACTGATAAGCTGCATCCTGTAACTCGCAGTTACCATTCCTTTCACATGCGATACAATTATGATGTCCGTTACTTAATAGTAGTTCAACAACCATCCGTCTTACTTCCAGCACTCTCTCAGTATTGGTACGAACAACCATATCGTTTTGGACAGGAACTGAACATGAAGTTTGCAGACCTGTCATTCCCTCAATTTCTACTACACAGGAACGACATAATCCTGCTTGTCCTGTTTTTGCATGATAACATAAATGCGGAATCTGGATGCCATTATCAAGCGCTGCTTGTAAAACTGTGACGCCTTTTTTTACAGAGACCTGCTTACCATCTAAGTTCAGCGATATTAATTCCTCATTATTCATCTGTAATCTCCTTTGATAGACGAACCAGCTTAAAAAAAACAAAATTAACTATTAAATTTTAATATCGGCAAACAAACAGTAAACACACTGCCTTCGCCTAATTTGCTGCTCACTTTGATTGTTCCGTTATGAACTTCAGCTATTCTTTTAGCAATACTCAATCCCAAACCAGTGCCAGCAATTTTCTGAACCGCCTCATTTTTTGACCTGAAAAATTCATCAAACAACTTTTTTAAATCATCATGGGAAATTCCAAGCCCAGTATCGCTAACTGAAACAACCAGGTTTTCCCCCTCCTGTTTTGCTTCTATTTTTACTTCACCATTTTGCGAATTATATTTTATTGCGTTGCTGATTAAATTTGTGAATAAATAAGTCAACGCATTGGCATCGCCAGTAATTAAAGGCAGCTTTTCAGGAAGCTGGTGAATTATTTTTAATTTTTTTGCCTGTGCTTCATTTTCCATAAGCGTTGTAATTTCGACTAAAATTGGCTTTACATCAACAGTCTCCATTTCCTTTGTAATTTTGCCCGATTCAATGGAAGTCAGACTTAACAAATCATGAACTAAATGTCGCAATTTCTCTGACTTATTTATTGACCTTTGTAAATATTCCGTTCTTTTCTCTGGCTTATCTTCCAGATATCCTTTTAAAATCAGGTCAAGATATCCTTCAATCGCATTAATCGGGGCTTTTAGTTCATGAGCCACAACTGACACCATCTTTCGAAATTCAGCTTTAATCCGCTCAAATTTTCTTTCTTCAGAAATATCCATCAACACGAGTACCAGTCCTGAAATTTCATCTTTGTCTTTGATCGGCGCCAGGGTTACGGAAACGATTGTGCCTTCTTTTTCATCGAAGATAAATTCTTTGTTAAAATAATTTTTCGGGTACCTGCTTTTTTCTAACGTCTCAATTATCCAATTTTCCAATTCTCTGTGAATTGAATATTTCTTAATGTGGCTGCCAATTTTACAGGATTTTTTAATTCCTAATAATCTACTTGCAACAGAATTGATGAGTAACAATTTGCCATCTTTGTCAGTTGCGATGAGTCCCTCACCCATACAATTAATAATTGTTGTCAAACGTGATTGTTCGGAGGCAATCCTTTTCAGGTTTTGCTCCCGTTCTTTTAAAAGTTTGCGTCGTTCCAGCCCCTTTCGGACAAGCTTTCGTAATTCTTCAGGAGTAAACGGCTTGGGCAGGTAATCGTAAGCGCCTTTTTTTAAAGTATCAACAGCAGATTCAATGGTTGCAAATCCTGTTATAATGATGACAATGATGCTGTCATCATATTCATGAACAAAATCTAAAAAATCAGCGCCTGGCATTTCTGGCATCATCAGGTCAAGTAAAATCATATCATAAGATTTCGCCTTGACCTTTTCTATTCCAATTTTGCCATTTTCAGCAGTATCAACAGTCATTCCCTCTGCCGAAAGAGTCAGCTCACAAGCCATACGAATTACTTCGTCATCATCAACAACGAGTATGTTTTTTTCTTCGGTCATTATTTTAATTGATACCTTTATTGTTTGAGTTTTATGCAAAGCGCAGTTAACCGCAATTTAAACGCAGAGACCGCAAAGCTCGCAGAGCTTTTTATTGTAATTTTCTTTGCGTCCTTTGCGTCTACTCTGCGACCTTTGCGGTAAAATTTTTTTGCAAAATATAAACAAAATCTTTTGTACAGTCTCTATCCCTTTAAATAAAATAATGTAACGTTACAGGCAAAAAAAACGCCTCTATAGTTACTTTTTTAAATTTGAAAAAGAACTATGAAGATTTAACTGACAACAGAATAGCGCAAAGCAATATTATTTTTCAATTATCAATCAGCGCTTTAACCTTTGGAATAACTTCTTCAATTTTCACTGGTTTTTCAAGGTAAGTCCATGTCGGCAGCACTGATTTTACTCTATCCAAAATCTTCTCATATTTCTCCAGCTTTGTTTTATAAAGAAAAATCAAAACAGGTATTTTTTTCATATTCGGCGCATTCATTAACATTTCCATAAAATGCGAGCCAGCGCTGCCGACAGGGATACCCATGTCAACCATAATTAAATCGGGTTGCTTTGTTTTAATTTTGCTGATAGCTTCATCTGCATTATAACATACATCAACCACATAATTATGATTTTCTAAATTGGTTCGGTGAACTTCAATAAATTCATCATTTTCATCGACCATTAAAACGGTTTTTTTTTCGATTGACTTTGAAATTTTTTCTTCGCTGGGTAAAAAAAAATTCTTTCGTTTGCCCAGGGCGCTGCTAATCGCCAATCTCAGATCGTCATAGCCAAATGAATCGAGGTGATAATAAAAAATTCGCTCTTTCCTGACCTTTGCCTCTAACTCTTTGGAATTCTCGTGTGTTTTAACAATGATCTTTGTACCAGGATCAAGGTCTCGCAAAATCTGAATGGTCCGCTCAATTGGCATTCCTTTAACATTCGCATCCAGAACAATCACATCAAATCGGGAATTTTGGGCACGATTGATCGCTGTCCCTAAATCATGTTCAATCGTTAAAATCAAATTGTTTTTCACTAACAGGTTGGAAAGCTCCTGAATTATCTTTTTTTCTTTTTTAACAATCATTAATACTTTTCCAGCCATCGAGCTATTCATCAAATCACCTATCATTCGCCATCATTTTCTTATCATAAATTTTTTCATAGAATAGGCAAACGTTGTGCCTAAAATTTCTGTATTGATAAAAATGAAACTAACTCTTTGATATTCTGTGGCTTAATAAAGTTTTAATTTATTGCATAAAAGGGAAATATCAATGTGAAATTGGGGAGATTCTCTACACTTTTATTTTTAGAAAAGCAGATTGTTTATTTTAAGGATGTTAGCTGTGGGGAATTTCTCTACATTGGGTAAGAATGCCACGAGGAAAAAGAACTACTTTTCTATGAAGAACTTAATGCTTATCTAACATTTACAAACCTGATTATGCAAAATAAGATTCTCAAACGGTTACAGTATGTTGCAGTATAAAATACCACATCCTATTTGTATATCATTATAATCATAAAATCCAACATTCCATTATCCCAAAATTTTTCCATTATCCGGATTAAATGCCATATCTTTTTATTTTATCATACAAAGTCTTCCGATCAATCCCCAATAGCCGGGCAGTTTTAGATCGGTTCCCATCTGTTGCCTTCAATGTCCTGATAATATGTTCTTTTTCCAATTGCCCAAGGCTCTTAATTTCTTGATTGGCTGGCTCGGATTGACTCTCAGTTCCTCTAATATGGGCGGGCAAGCTGGCAACTGTAATCTCATCAGCATCTTCAATGACCACGGCGCGTTCTACAACATTTTCCAACTCTCTTACGTTCCCCTGCCAGGTATAATTGAGAAATATCTCTTTCACCCTCGAATTAAATCCCCGGAGTGCTTTTAAGCGTCGTTGATTATATTTCTCAAGGAAATGATTGGCAAGCGGAATAATATCTTCTTTTCGCTCCCGAAGTGGTGGCAGATGAATGGGAATGACACTGATCCGATAAAATAAATCCTCTCGAAACGTGCCATCTTCCACAGATTGGCGTAAATTTGTATTTGTCGCTGCGATAACACGAACATCGACTTTTATGGTTTCAATAGCACCGACTCGCTTAATTTCTCGTTCTTGAATGGCTCTTAGGATTTTGGCTTGAATGTTTAATGAGATATTGCCGATTTCATCAAAAAAGAAACTGCCATTATTGGCAAGCTCGAAGCTACCGTGCTTGGTGGCAATTGCACCAGTAAATGATCCTTTCACATGTCCAAAAAGCTCACTTTCGAACAACGTTTCAACTAATGAACTGCAATCAACAGTTAGAAATGGCTTGTTTTTCCGAAGACTGTTGAAATGGATGGCTTTGGCAATTAACTCTTTTCCAGTGCCGGTTTCGCCAGTGATTAAAACGGTGCTGTCTGTTGGAGCGACTTTCTGAACCAGGTCATAAACTTCCAGCATTCGAGGACTTTCACCAATGATCGTTTCGATCTCTCCGTTGCGATCAAATTTTAACTGTTTGGCTTTGACATCCTTTAAAATTGCTCTCTTTTCAAATATTTTGTTAAGCACCTGACGGATGGTTTCAACAGGAAATGGTTTCTGAATATAATCGTAAGCGCCATATTTCATGGCTTCCACTGCCGTAGCGACCGTCCCAAAACCGGTAATGATAACAACATCAGTTTTAGGACTCAAATTTCGAATTTGCCTGAGAACTTCTATTCCATCTATACCTGGCATTTTTAAATCTACAAACGCCAGGTCGAAATGATCTTTTTTGACATGTTCCAGGGCTAAGTTGCCATTTTCGACAATAGTGGCTTGATGACCGTCCTTAGCCAGAATTTGTTTGAAGGAAAATCGGATTGATTGGTCGTCGTCTACGACTAAAATTTTTAACAATTGACTTGCCATAATTTTTTATGAAGTTGCTCTTTCGGAGTAGTTGCGCACACTACTTTAACGTGTATAAATATTTAATATTGAATATCGAATAATGAATGATGAAATTCGATATTCAATATTCAGCATTCGTTATTCTAATTATCGACAACAAATTGACGCTATAAGCGCCCAACCTATTCTTTTTTACCCACTCTCCACCGCAGGAATCTTAATCGTAAAAGTAGATCCCTTAT
>CBFDBN010000335.1:0-5020 GCA_965603055.1 uncultured bacterium
AAGTAAAAATTTGCCTCTTTTTATTGTTCCTTTTACCTTCCAGTTGCGGATGCTGGGGGAAACGATTTTTCTTGAGTAAACGTCTGACACGCTTGACCAGATCAGCATAAGTAATTTTATAATTGGCATTTCGGATGGTATGAAGTGCAAAATATGTCATTGCTCCATGGTGTTTGTCTCCGAATTTCGCGTCATAAGCATGCTCGATGTCGGTGCAGCCGGCAACCAGAACTTCATTCATTTTTGATTGAGGATATTTTTTTAATCGCCGGGGGCGTGCTCTCCATGGGTCATCGATCTCCTTATCCCCTCGTAATGAGGGCTTCAGAAAACGCATGCGTCTCTCGTCAATGCCGGGGATGATGCGGGTGATCGTCCCGGAATGGCAGGAATCACAAATAACAGTTAACCGGACACATTCAGGAATATCAGCAAATATTTCTCGTAATTCATCATCTATCAGCAAATTGTCCTTTAAATCATAAGGACAAATTACCTCATCATATTCTTCATCCCCTTCCTGGTCAATCTTGTAAGAGCCATGAGACGAGTTGGTAAAAACCAGAACATCACCAGGTTGAGTTCCAGCTATTAATTCTTTAACACCATCAACGATGTTTTTTTTGGTGGCGTCAGCCTCGAGAAGCATTTTAACATTGGAGCGGGGAAAGTCGAAATGATTGATAAGCAAATCAGCCCAGGCATTGGCATCGTTAACACAGCCTTGAAGGTCCTGACCTTTAAAAGGATAATCGTTAATTCCTACGCAAAACGCTTTTTTGGTCATTGCAAAATCCTCCTTCTTGTAAAAATTGTTGTATCGTGCAGATCTATGCAGGCAAAAAATTTTTTATTAAGCTTTTTTAATATAAATGATTAAAATGAAAATGTCAAGAAAAAAAAGAAATCAATTTCATTACATTGAAATTTGCGATTCCATTGGTCTATAAGGCAAATTCAGATTGCCAATTCTGTGGGATATAAAGGTTCCAGATTATAATCATTTCTAGTAAATCAAAGGAACGAAAAAGCTTTATTCCAATAAGCGTTCAAATCAATAACCGTTCTATTTTCCATCGCCTGATCAATGGCAACACAGGTGAGGGATGACTTAACTGCCTCTTTCATACTGACCGAGGGGGAAGAGCCTCTCAACATGTTGTCTGCTAACTCTTGAACTAAATAAGCATCCCCGTTACCATGCCCACCTTTCACCTCCGTCGATTCATCCATGGTAGGTGTATCAAAACCAATCCGTTTAACCTGAATTGAGCCAGTTAGAACATCGGCACGAATAGCGCCTTCGGTTCCCAAAATATACATTCTGCGCTCAGGAATGCCAGCGTTACAGTTGGTATGAAATGTGGCTCGAACATCATTTTCAAATTCAATAATCGCAACCTGGTTGTCGACAATATCTTTATCAGAAGTAAACGGATTCAAATCAACCAAACCATCCCAGGTCATGTAAGCAGATTTTCCTTCTTTATTTTTGCCAATTCGCTGTATATGAATTTGATTTTCAGGTTTGAAAAAATTCAAGCCACCAAAGGAGGCTACACGTTTAGCTCGACTGTTGACAATCCAGTTGATCAAATCGATATCATGGCAACATTTTTCAAGCAAGTGGCTGCCGCTATATTTGGTCAGTCTACGCCAATCGCCCATAATATATCCACCATGATTAAAATCCAGTGTTTCATTTAACTCCAGGCTGATAATGTCGCCAATCATTCTCTCATCGATAAGCTGCTTGATCTTGCGATAATGCGGAGAATAGCGAAGTGTGTAACCGATGCTAAAAATTTTGCCACTTTTTTTCCATACCTGGAACATCGAAACACAATCTTCCAGATTGGTAGCCAGCGGTTTTTGACAGAATACATCTTTTCCTGACTCAAATGAAGCAATAACTTGTTCTTTGTGATAACAATTCCATGAAGCGATCATGACCCAATCGATATCTGGTGCAGCTAATAATTCATGATAATCCTGGTAGATTTTAGCAGTTCCAGAAGCAAGATCCATTGCACTTTTAATTGATCGCTCATCAGGATCATAAATGCCTTTAATTTGCAGCCGATTATCCACTGCTAAAAGCAGCTTAGCCAGGTAGATTCCCATAGCGCCACAGCCAATTAAACCGATTCCTACATTCATCATTAATGACCTTTCTTAAGTTGTTATTTTCAAAAATCATATCATTGATTCTCTGCCTGCTTCACTACTATAATGCAAACAACTTTATCTGTATAAATAACAAAGCCTGGTGGAAGTTCACCAGGCTTTTCAATTCAAACTAAAAAATCAGGACATAAATAATTTCTCTAAAATTTGTTCAATTTCTAATAGACAAGATTAGTTTATTGACAATACTTATTAGAACTAATCGGTTGAGATTATTGTCTCTTCCCAAAAATCCGCCTGAAAGTATTCTTCATGATATAATTCACCATTTTGGGATTTTCTTTTAACCTGCGGATAGAATAAGCAAACCATTCTTTTCCAAAGGGAACATAAATCCGCAAGCGATGGCCGCCGTCAACAATAATTCGTCTCAATTGCGGATCAACACCTAATAACATCTGGAATTCATAGTCATCTTTTTTCAATTTCAATTTATCGACGAGTTTTATCCCCTCCCAGACTAATTTTTCATCATGGGTGGCAATGCCAACGTAACATCGATTGGAAAGCAATTTTTCCACTACATATCGAAAGCTATCATTTATAATTTCACCGTCTTTATAGACAACCTCTCTTTTCTCCCAGTAATAAGCGCCTTTGCAGAGACGAAGATTGGCTTTATGAGGAATGAGTGTGTTCACGTCATTAACAGTGCGACGAATATATGACTGCAACGCTGTTCCCACGTTTGAATACTCTTTTCTTAACCGTAAATAGATATCGATCGTATCATCGATACAGGAGGAATCCTCTATATCAATTCTTACAAAGTTATTGATTTTTTTAGCTTCTTTGACTAAGGTTTTGATATTGTTATAACAGAACTCCTTATCCAGTTTTAGTCCCATGTGCGTTGGCTTTACAGAAATATTTGAATCCAAATTTTCTTCGTCAATGATATTAAGAATCTGCTTGTAAATAGCCACTGCTTTCAGAGCATCTTCTTTTTGTTTCACTTCTTCACCTAGCAGATCCAGGGTTGCACACATTCCTTGAGACATCAGATCTTTTATCTCTCGCACCGCATCTTCTAACTTTTCGCCGGCAATGTACTGACGAGAAAAAATACCAACAAAGGATTTAGGAACATAGGGTAAAATAGCAGCAATTATGTTATTGAACCAGATCATCTAAGCCTCCCTGTAAATTAATATATTTTGATTTTGAAAAAGGATATGAATTATGGGTTCGATGATATAAACTAAAAGTGAGTAGTATATAGCATAATTGAATTGTGATAGTAGCCGGGACAGGAAAAGAAAAGTTAGACAGGTGGTAATTTATTCTTTTCATCGTCTAAATATAATAATTTATTTCATTCAAAGCAAGCGATTTTCTAATAGGATTATGAGGCTTTTTTTAAAGCCAGGTAAATACTTCATATCGAGAATGGGAGTCTGGGGATTATCGGGTCGCAGCGAGATAAGTTTTACATCATTGATGTGAATGCGACATCCAATTTTTCAGCAGACAATGTGGAAATGTTTGGCTTTGACCCAATACAGGTGATGGCAGAATGTATTATAACTCAGTATAAGAAACTTCATTTTGCTTTAAAGCGATCTTCTGGATAGCGATGTGTAGCAATCGCTTTTAGATGTGCCATTGTTATTATCGCAATATATTATATAAATTCAGCATTGTCAAGTAAAATATGTTAGCGATTTCAATTTATTCGAAAATTATTCTGAAACACATTGTAACTTTTCCCTTCATTATACATATTATAATCAGAGAAGCCAACAGGGGAACTTAATGCTCAATTTCCAGGAATTGTACGATTCTTATGCGACTGAAGTTTACCGCTTTGCCCTCTGGCTTGCAGGTAACAGTTACGATGCAGAGGATATCACTTCTGAGACGTTTATACGCGCCTGGGTAAGAAGGAACACTATTCGCACTGAAACGCTTAAGGCATATCTGTTCACAATCGCAAGAAATGTTTACTTAGAAAATCAGCGGAAGAGAAAACAACAGGTTGCTCTTGAGGATGTTTATACTGATCCGGCTCCTGGGCCGGATAAAATGGTCGAATCTCAGCTCGAATTACAAAGCGTTCAGAGGATTGTTCAGACTTTACCTGAGATTGACCGTGCGGCTTTTGTTTTACGTGTCCAGCATGGGCTGCCCTACGCCGAAATTGCCCGCGTCCTGGGATTATCCCTTACAGCAACCAAAGTAAAGGTACACCGCGTTCGTAAAAAGTTAATCGCTAATTGTATCGAGAAAGAGGTTTATTAATTATGGAAATAACACGGAATGTAATTCTCGATTTGTTGCCGTTGTATCTGGCTAATGAAGTGAGTGCAGAAACGCGTGCTCTTATTGAAGAATACATAGAAACCGATTCGGAACTCGCTAACATTGCAAAGCAATTAGCGGCAATGGAGAAACCAGGAGATATTCCTGTTCCGCTTACCGAGGATGATAAAATGAAAGCCTACCGGAAAGCCAGGCGGTTAATTATTCTGACCACCTTAATCCTGGCGGGTGTGATATCCTTTTTTCTAGTAATTACTGTGCTAATCTTTTTCTTCTCATCAAGTGGTTAATCATTCGATAGGGCATCGCTTTTTGCATCATAAGACTTCGTACAGCTAAACCTATTGCCTTGCACAAAATAAAATGAGAAATCATAAAAATTGAATTTAACTAAAAGAATAAATTATTCGGAAAAGCCAGATTTCCCGAACTTTTACCTGATGGTAAATATTTGTTTTTCTGCGCTTACGCAAATAGAGATGTGGAAATTTTCTGGGTAGATACAAAAATCATTGAAGAATTTCAGGGGGTGGAATAACTCTCTTAATAATATTTATATGAGATAAAAAAA
>CBFDBN010000336.1:0-4999 GCA_965603055.1 uncultured bacterium
ATCAAAATATTGACGACAGATTACAAATATCAGTATAAGTGAAAGCACTCCCAGAATTGGACCGCATAGCCAGCCGGAATTCAGTAAATAAAATGGGGACAGCATTAAAGCATGTCCCGGTGGTAACATGGCAAACCATTTTCCTTCATGCTGAATCATGGATGCAACATGGAAAAATTCCGGGTAATCGGGTAACGGGGCGAATAATTTTCCAGTTGCAAATATTTTTGTTTGAAAAAAAACGTTTACCGCATCGCCTTTTGGCACGCCCTCGTAAACAAACCAGGCAATTGCCAAAAGAATTAACATTCCCATCAGAGAAATGAAAACAATAAATTTCTTTGCATTGATTTGCTCAAATCTCTTAATTATTTTTGACCAAAATTTACCGGGAATTAAAAATATGATAATGACAAATATTGGAAAAGAAAAGCAGGTGGTTTTCGCTAAATCGATGTAATAATGAAAAACGGTTGAATACGAGCTAATTTTTTGAGCAAATTTATCTAAGAGAAAGTAAAGAATTGTTGAATAAGCAATGAAAAAAACGAAGAATGTGGCTTTCCTTTTGATGTTTGAATCGGTCATTGTGTTTGATTGTTTAAAATGAAGTGACAAAAGTGACCGTCACCTCGCAGGTGACGGTCACTTTTACAGTCACTTTCAATAATTTAAAACGTCAAATCTATTCCAGCAAACAGACGGCTAAAGAAGCTCAAAAAAGGATTAATTAATCCCCCTAAAACATCGATCTTTCCCACAAAACCGATAACAATGAGTGCGATCAATATTGTGGTACCATAACGCATAAATGGCAGGAATTGCTGCTCATATTGCCGGGGAATCAATCCCATCAAAATTTTTGATCCATCTAATGGCGGTATGGGAAGCAGGTTGAAAACCGCAAGCACAATATTGATCAGCAGTCCAAAAACAATCATAAATTTAACCAGTCCCATCAAACCCGCTTCAGGGCTGAACCAACCCTCGATTCCAAGCATTCGACAGGTTAATCCGCACACGAGTGCCAACAGCAAATTGGCGCCCGGTCCAGCCAGGGAAACCCATAATAAATCTTGCTTTGGATTCTTGAAATTTAAAGGATTAACCGGCACTGGTTTTGCCCAGCCGATGTGGACGATAAATAACATGGCTGTACCCACTAAATCTAAATGAACGAGGGGATTCAATGTCAGTCGTCCCATTTCCTTTGCTGTCGGATCACCCAATCGATTGGCGACATAAGCATGAGCGAATTCATGAAATGTTAAAGCCACCAGGATTGGAGGCGCGATGATTAAAATTTCTATAATTTGACTCATTTTTGTCCTTATCAAAAAATAATTGTAAATTGTCAATGGTTAATTGTGAATTAAATCCAATTCTGAATTCCTTAGCATGCCGAAAATGCCCCAATTACCCCTATTACCCAATTGCCTGATAACCCAGTTACCCAATCACCTAATCCCTCACTTTCTTACAACAGCTAATTTTTTCATATCGACAGTGCCACCAGCACGCAGCAGAACTAGGTATACACCACTGCTTACGAATTCTCCATTTTCATTACGTCCGTCCCAACTATATCGATATTTGGGCGCATCAAAACTATCTTTTTTCACCAGACGTCCATTAGAAGTAAACAGGTGGATTTCCGATGATCCTTGTGGATCAGAAATCACATTGTACACTTTCAATGAATCATGCTGACCGATGATAAACGGATTGGGGAAAATTTTATAAATATAATCTGTGTTCATTTTAAAAGAAGGCGATGGGAAAAACTGAACGATCTCTGATTGATTGTTGAAATCTGAAATCACCGCTTTTGCAATCCAATTTTTCTGATTAAGCGATTCATCCCCCAACCGCACGCCAACATTGTCGGTTAATCGAACCAGGTTATTTATCAAAAATAGAAACAGATTATCTTCGTCAACTCCTGAGGCAATGGAGGCAAGGTGCAAATTAAAATTTGCGAGATCGGTAGTGATGTAATTATCGTCAGGAATTTCAAAATTGGTTATCACCAATCCTATGTTTTTTCCGCCATAACTATCTGTTAAATGGAAGTATATTGAAGATAATTTTCGCGTATTTTCTTCTAAATTCAGGGTGTTTCCTTGAAGTGTATGATCTCCATAAAATTTAACTTCCGGATATAAATTTCCTTCGGAATAGTAATTGATCGTATCAGCACGACTTCCAGTAAAATAATTCCATAGACCAAAGTTAGCTAATTCCTGGTTAAAGGTCGTGCTATATTTTTCCAGCACTTCCTGAATTGCAGTGAAAGCCGTTTGCTTCGGAATATGCTCCCATACCTTTCGAACAACAGCCGTTTCATATTTCTTGACAATCATGTGAATCCAGAGACAGGAGCCATATTCAAACCAACTGTTATTGGTATGATAAAATGGATAATTGATATTATTAAAAAAGTTATTCAAATAAAGCAGATAATCGTTTACCTCATCATAGACAAAATCTTCCATCCATGTCGAACACATCTCCATGAAAAATACATCTTCCCCACGATAACGATAGCCGACCTGTACCGCATGAAAATATTCATGCGCGCAGGTGACCCGAAGAGCGTATAACTGAGGCGTTTTAAAACCATCGAAATCGTTTTCAACCTCAATATAGCACGAATAACCATTTGGGTTGCCGGGAATTGTTTCCTCAAGCCAGGTAATACCATAAGTCCGACTTAAAGCAACGAGGTAAATATCAAATTTTTCCCCTTGTCCACTGGAATCAGGTGCTGGTGGTTTAAATCCCAGTCCATCAACGATAACAGAATGACTATGGTCAAAATATTCCACAGCTCTCTCGACATAATCTGGAATACTATTTCTATTTTGATCTTCAGGACTCACGCGGTCACTTCCCTCGGTCGCATAATGAATTCGGAAATTACCACTCGGGCTGACTATGCTGTAAGGCAACGTTGGGCGTTGAAAATATGGAGCTAATAGTCTCTGGTAGTCAGGGCTGATTTGATCCCAGTTCGCTTTAATCTCTTGAACGATGAAAGTACCACTCTTGATAGGTAGATCAGCACTTTCCAATCGGTAGCCTGGCGGTAATTGAGCCGGCTCAAAAATGCTTAGCGCATTATAAACCAGATATTGTTCATAACTCAACTGACCTTTTACATAATCTGTTTTGATTGCATTAATTTGAACTTGAGCGTTTGTCTTATTAATACCGAACAAAAACAGGTACAAAATGAGAAACCATAGTTTCTTTTTCAATAGTTATTTTCTCCTAAAAGCCAGTGTTAAAGGCACGCCAAAAAATCCGAATTGTTCTCTAAGTCTATTTTCAAGAAACGATCGATAATTTGCTTTGATCAGCTTGGGATGATTGCAGAAGAAGGCGAATACCGGTGGATTTGATTTGACCTGTGTTACATATTTAATTTTAACTTCCTTACCCCCAACAGCAGCCGGCGGCGTGTTTTGAATGATCGGCTCAAAATAGCTGTTCAGCTCGCTTGTTTTAATTTTTTTTCCTCTTTCCTCAAAGATTGACCTGGCAATTTCAATGACTTTAAATACTCGCTGCTGAGTTAGCGCCGAGATAAAAATAATGGGCAGGTAATTTAAATAAGGGATAGTTTCCTTAATCTGCCTTTCGTATTCACCCGCCGTTCGATTATCTTTTTTAATTAAGTCCCATTTATTAACCGCCAATAAAATCGCTTTCTTAAATTGAATCGCTTCTTTAATCACCGTCTTATCCTGATCCGTTATTCCATCTTGAGCATCGATGATAATGACCGCCACATCACACCGTTGAATACTAGAAAAGCTCCGAACTGTGCTGAAATATTCAACAGCTTCTTTGACTCGCGACCTTTTCCTTAGTCCGGCAGTATCAATTAGCAGAAAGCGATGACCATAATATTTGAAAAGTGTATCAATTGAATCCCGGGTCGTGCCGGGAATATCCGTCACGATCAATTTATCCTGTCCAAGAACAGCATTGACAAAGGATGATTTTCCAACATTGGGTTTTCCAACTACGGCTATTTTAATCTCCGGTCCTTCTGATTCGCTGGATTTCAATTTTGAACCAGGGAACCGTTTAATAACCTCATCTAAAAAATCACCGACTCGGCGCGCGCTTATCGCTGAAATTGGAATGGGCTCTCCCAATCCTAATTTAAAGAATTCTCCAAGATCAAATTCCCGGGTTTCATTATCAACTTTATTTACGGTAAGCAAAATCTGCTTGTTGCTTTTTTTTAAAATCCGGGTAATTTCTTCGTCGATCGAGGTGATTCCAGTTGTTACATCAACCAGGAAAGCAATCACATCTGCTTCGGAGATCGCCTGGTGAACCTGGCTGAGTACAGCTTGATGAATTAAATTTTCATTACCTGGCAAATACCCCCCAGTGTCAATTAAAGTAAAGTTCACTCCACTCCAATCCGCATCAGAATATTTTCGATCCCGCGTTACCCCCGGCTGGTCATCAACAATGGCGTCGCGTTTTCGAATAATTCGGTTGTACAATGTGGATTTGCCGACATTGGGTCTTCCAATAATTGCCAGAATCGGTTTGCTCATTTAAATTTCTCAATAAAAGAAACAAAATCGGTATCGATAAATTCAATCGGTTTTCGTAATCGTGTCTGTAACATTGCTGGTGTCCAGTTATCCAGAAAAATCCCCTCGAAGTTGATACAATTTGCTGGCAAAACAATCATATCGCCAGCTATTTGATCATGTAATTGATTATAAATATCCTGTCCAGTTAAAAGTCCAGTTACCGTTACGCTGTTGCCATAAAATTCATTTTTGATGATCTGAACTTTAGCAGTTAAGTTTTCTATTTGATTCAACCTGGGGACAATCCATTGATCTATAATCGGCGCTGCCAGAACACCGCTCACTAAAGTCAAATTAAGACTGGTTTTTATTCTATGCGGAAGATGCAAACTTTGTTCCTCAAACCGATCCATAAAATCCCGCGCCATACCGACGCC
>CBFDBN010000337.1:0-4988 GCA_965603055.1 uncultured bacterium
CATCCGAAAAGCCGCTGGATCCCTGCACCTAAAAGAAAGCCTGGCGCAACCGTATCCCCCAAATTAACAAAGCTTAATTTTTTCGCCCACGCATAGACCAATGATGTCAAAATCGCTAACACGATGCCACCGACCATGGATAAACCTGCGATGCCAATATAACCATTTTGAAATGGATTTATAGTGTCAAACCAATGTCCTTGAAATTCGTTTACATGATTAACTACATACCAAAATCGGCTGCCTACAATTGCGGAAATCATAATTATTAGTGCGAGATCCAAAACAGATTGCTGCTTTACTCCGAAACGAGGAGCTCTCTTTAACGAAAACCATATCGCAAGTAATACGCTAATGGCTAAAGCGACGCCATAGCTGCGTAATTCAAAATCACCTATTTTAAAAAGCACTGGATACATTTTAGATGTCCTGATTATTAAAACACTATTTTATTACTATCTTCCGCTTTGAATCCTTTACTACCTCGCCAATAATAGCTGCCTCTTTTATTCCTTCCTCATGAAGTCTTTTTAGCAATGGCTCAGCTTTTTGCGGAGACACTGAGAATACCAATCCTCCAGACGTTTGAGCATCAAAAAGTATCCATAACTTCCAGTCGGGCAATTCTGTTTTCACCTCCACAAAGTCTCGGAGAAATTTTCTGTTCCGTTGACTCCCAGGAGGATCAATTCCCATTTTTGCAAATTCTTCGGTCCTGGAGAACATGGGAACCGAAGCGTATTCAATTTCTATTCCCAAATTTTTCTGCCCAATCATTTCAGAAAGATGCCCGACAAGCCCAAATCCTGTAATATCGGTGCAAGCATTTATGCCAATCTCTAACGCCACTTCAGAAGCTTTCTTGTTCAATGTTTTCATGGCATTAACAATTTCTTCTTCAGTATCATCGTCCAGTATTTCGTTTTTAAAGCAGTTGTTGAGAATGCCCGTACCGATAGGTTTGGTCAGTATCAACTTATCTCCCGCTTCACCACTTGCGTTTGTTAATATTTTTTGGGGATGAACCAAACCAGTGACAGCGAGTCCATACTTTACCTCGCTCCTGTCAATGAGACTGTGACCACCCAGCAAAGGTACTTCAGCTTCTTTAAGTATATCCATTCCGCCTCTCAAAATATCTCGAAGAATGGATATTTCCATGGAGCCCGCTGGAAAACAAACGATATTCATCGCCGTAATCGGTCTTCCGCCCATGGCATAGACGTCACTTAAGGCATTGGCTGCAGCAATTTGACCAAATACGTAGGGATCTTTGACAATTGGCGTAAAATAATCCAATGTCTGAACAAGGGCTATCTCTTCCGATATTTTGTAAATCCCAGCATCATCGAGCTTTTCTGCTCCTAAAATAACATTTGGATCAAATACAGGCTCTAATCCCTGAAGTGCTAAATTTAGGTCTCCCGGACCTATTTTAGCGCCTCATCCAGCTCCTAATGCTGCTTGATCAAAAAATATTCTACTTTTGTTCAAAATTTTTGATTTCTCCATTTCCTTTTATGTTAATCACAAATTGCTTTTAGAATTTTTAAAATAAGTTAAAATGGCATTGTGCAAAGTATCAGCAGCTAACTTTGCACAATGCTGATCTGCTTCAGGGAGACCGCCTAATTCATCCAATATTTTTTCAGCATTGATTTTGACAGCCTCCCTGGTATGCCATCCCTTAACCAGTTCCGTAACTGTGCCTCCGCAAACAATGGACGGTCCACAGCCATCGGTTGTAAATTTGGCATCTTCGATCAAATCATTCTTTATTTTTAGAAAAATTTCCATCGTATCGCCACAACTGCCTCTCACTTTGCCATGACTGTCGGCACCATCCATTTTGCCCAAATTTCTGGGATTCAAAAAAAGATCAACAACTTTTTCCGAATAATCCCGTCGCATCTCTTCGAAGATAGCTGCTTGTAACTGGTCTGCGAACTGATCAAAATCTGATGACATCTCTTTCAGAATCCTTACTTTTTAAAAGGCATTGCTAATCGCTTAATTTGTTTCTCTGTCAGTGGCTCTCCGTAACATGCATTTTGAACATGAACGGGTTTATTATCTTTAAAGATCACCCAATTGCCCCCCTCTTTTTCTAAAAAGGTCCAATCCAATTGATCGGCAACGATGGGAATGACAACTTTTTTGGCGATAAATTTCCCATCCTTGTATTCCATCGGGACTATTTTATTTCCTTTTTTCAATTGCTTTGCCTCCTCTGTCCCGTGACATTCGGTGCATTGCCTGGCTTTCGCTTGTATTGAATGCGTATAATAAGGCGCATAAGCCACAAATTTTTCCCCTTTGTAAACCAAAGTTTGTAAATTTGCAGTCGTTACTTTGCCATTGTAATTAATGAGAAATACATTGGCTGGCAAAGCGATGAAAGTACCTTTGCGACTGCCCGTCTCCAAAAATTGATCAAAATGGCAGTTCATACAGGTTATAGTATATTTGACATGACAGGCGCTGCAATCCAATTTTCCCTTGTGTACCCGATGGGCACGAAGTGTTGAATCAGCTTCATGGCAATCGGAACAAGCTGGTCTTGGATTGGTGACATCACGCATGGAAATATAAGAGTTCCCATCGCCATGCAAATCTTGTACTTTATGACAATCGGTGCAAACCATTTCATTGGCAAAATGAACATCGAGCATATTATTTTGTTTGCCAAATTTGATTGTGGCGCCTTCCCGACTGTGGCAGGAAAGACAGAGTTCCTGGTTATTTGCCATCGCTGTAGAATAGGAAAAAGTACCATTATTTTTTTCAGCATGACATTTGTCACAGCTCCCAGTATGGCAATTTTTACAATCCAACTCATCGTAAGGAATACCCGTGACGTTCTTAAAGCCACCCTGTTCTTCATACCAATAACGCATTCCTTCCGTGGTGTAATGGAGACTTTCCTTAAAAAAGGATTCCTGCCCGATGATCGAATTTACTGTAACCAGTAGAAAAAAGCTTAGAGAAATTAATGAGATCATTTTTCTTGTGAAAAGCTTTTCTAACAGGTTCATAAATACCCTCCTGTGTTTTGGATTAAGTGGATTTTAGGATGAATTGATAATAGAACTTATATTTAATTGCCATCACGCTAAGCCTGGGGTGTTACATCTGAAAAAGAAAATTCATGCATGTTTTGAAATATCAAAATGCATACATTTAAACCTTATTTTTGTTTTTTTTAACCTTAATAGCAAAATGACGACTCCCCCCATTTTTACCTTATTACCTTGTTTTTCTCAAATGTCTGCTGTGAAATAAGGTAATAAGGTTACGGCAACTGGTTGATATTTATGCTATTAAGGTGTAAAAGATTAAAATAAGGTTTTTTCCTGGCTTCTCTGAATCAGACGGAGAAGATGGGATAAAAACTTTCGACCAAAAGTTGCAGGAAGTTTTCATAGAAAATTTAAGGGATATGTAACACCCTACGCTAAGCTGCAAAGACCGCCATGAAAAACATGGTGTCACAACTTTGCGAGCTTTGCGGCTTCGCGTGACAATAAAATTTGTTTGCAGTCTTGCACTGCTTTAGGAATTATCCAGGATTGACACCGCCATTTTTTCCCACATATTTTTGATCTCTTCTGAAATCACTCCATCCGAAAATTCAATAATTGATTTTTCCTGAACCATGGCATCAGTAACAACGGTATCGTAAGGAATTTTACCGACGAAGCCAATATTCATTTCACGACAAAAACTTTCAATCTGATCTGTGATTTCCTCATTCAAATCATATTTATTCACGCAAACAAAAGTTGGAATTTGAAAATGTTTGGATGCCAGACTGACCACCCGTTCCAAATCATGCAGTCCCGATAATGTCGGCTCTGTAACGACAAGCACAGCATTGGCGCCTGTAATTGACGATATAACTGGACAGCCAATACCTGGCGCCCCATCTACAATAATGAAATCAGAGTTTTGTTCTTCCGCCAACAGTTTTGCTTGTCGGCGAACCAGCGTAACCAGCTTGCCTGAATTCTCCTCTGCGATGCCCAGCCTGGCATGAACCATGGGACCGAATCGAGTATCTGAAATAAACCAGCGTCCGCTCAAATTTTCATTGAAGTCGATGGCATCCACAGGACAAAAATAGACGCACACGCCGCAGCCTTCACAGGCAACAGGATCCACGACAAAGTCAGGGCTGATGGCATCGAACTGGCAGACTTCCACACATTTGCCACATTGGGTGCAATCGTTTTCCCTGATAAATGCTGTTTTCCCGCTATAAAAATCCTCCTCATGCTGAATTTCGGGACTGAGAATTAAATGAAGATCCGCGGCATCGACATCGCAGTCTGCCATGACTTTATTTTCAACCAGCGAAGCAAAAGCTGCTGTTATCGTGGTTTTTCCTGTGCCACCTTTTCCGCTAATGATCACAATCTCTTTCATGCGCCGACCCTCCTCTCGATTTCGTGATACAATTCCTGAAATTTTGCCCTGTATTCGGGATAAAGCTCCACCATTGATGTGCCTCGAGAATAAGCTTCGGCAATTTTACGATCGTTTTTTATTTCCAATAAAATATCGATTTTTTCCTGTTTGCAATACAGCCGAACGTCATCATTACCAATATCCGATCTGTTGATGACCAAACCATAAGGAATTTTCAATGTGCGAATCATCTCTACTGCAAGCTTTAGATCGTTCAAGCCAAACGGCGTCGGTTCGGTGACCAGAATGACAAAGTCGCTTTTTTTCACCGATTCAATCACAGGACAGGACGTACCAGGCGGCGCATCGATGATCGCTATTTTAGCGGGATCGATCTTACTTTTCACTTTTCGAATGAGTGGCGGTGACATGGCTTCGCCGATGCGAAGTTTGCCATGAATAAATTCGATACTGCCTGTGTTGCCCTGTTCAAGAATACCAAGCTCTCGATCGATGGGCGAAATGGCATTTTCAGGACAAACCAGCCAGCATCCTGCGCAGGAGTGACACAGTTCTGGAAA
>CBFDBN010000338.1:0-4985 GCA_965603055.1 uncultured bacterium
TGTACGGCGGACCAGAAATGACCCATGCCTCCTGGGAAGCTTCACCGCAAAGTGAATTGAAGAAGAATCATCGCCATAATCCCATCAGCTATTCGAATGCAGTCGATAATTTTAACCAGCCCCATTACGAGCTTCATCACAATTGGAAATTGAATGACCGTTTTTCATGGGATAATTCGGTCTATTATATTTATGGAAAAGGGTATTATGAATCGTTTAAATTGAATCAGAAATTATACGATTTTGGCTTAAATCCATTTTACTTGCCCGATTCAACGCTGATCAAACAAACTGATCTGGTTCGACAGAAGTGGGTGGAGAAAGATCATATCGGGTTCGTTTCAAAGGTTGATTGGGAACATCGTAGCGGCACTTTGACCCTGGGTTTTGATGGCTATACGTTTGGCAGCGATCACTGGGGCAATGTAACCTGGGCAGCTCAATTGCCCCCGGGTGCTTCACCTGAAGCCAATTACTACCGTTACCAGGGTAAGAAAAAATTGGTAACAATTTTTGCACACGAGCTTTATCGAGTAACGCCAAAGCTTTCTTTCATGGCTGATGCCAATCTGCAGATTCAAAAGTATAATTTTAAACAGAAGCAGCAGGGCAATTTCTTCGGCGTGGATCGCCATGCTTACGAGGTCAGCTATACATTTTTTAATCCCCGGGCTGGCGCTAATTATAATATAACTGATCGCTGGAATTTGTTTGCTAATGTTTCTATGGCGCACCGGGAACCTACCGATGATGATCTGTTCGATACCTGGCAGGGACCTGATGATTTGGGAGTGGCGCCGTTATTCGCAAATGCAGATACGGTGAAATCAGCAACCGGTAATGTGGCATACTTAAAGTGGCGTGATCCACTTACCGAGGCGGAACAACTGCTGGACTTCGAACTTGGAGTTGGTTATAAAAGTGAAAATTTTCAGATGAAATTGAATGGCTATTGGATGAACTTTCAGAACGAAATCGTTCCCTACAGCCAGGTCGATAAGGATGGATTCCCGATCAAAGGCAATGCTGACCAAACCGTGCATCGAGGAATTGAAGGTTCTTTAGGATTAAAAATAGCTCGTGGACTGGAATTGTCAACTGCTTTTGCACTCAGCCAGAATTATTTTTCAAAATTTGACCAGTACGAAACAGTCTACGATGATGATTGGAATCCCATTGGCGCCAGTACCATTAATTTTGACGGAAAAACTATTGCGGGTTTCCCTGGTGCGATGGCAAACGCAAAACTGAAATATGCCAGGGGACCACTAACCAGTTACCTTTTCTTCCAATATGTGGGCAAGCAATATCTAGATAATAATGAAATGGATGATCGATCCATTGAGGCTTACCAGTTGGTCAATGTTCATATTTCTTACCAGTTGCAAAAAGTATTCGGATTGAATGGTTTAAAATTGAGTCTATGGGTGAATAACTTGCTGGATAAGACTTATGAGACGGCTGGCTATTATGATAGCTGGGAAGGTGAAAATTACCTCTGGCCGGGGGCGAAGCGGAATTTCTTTTTTGGTTTGGAGACAAATCTTTAACCGATTTTGTTAATCGCGGAGTGCAATCCATAGTTGAAAGACCAGGGAGTTTGGATTTGTGTTTTCATTGACAATTAATTTATTACAATGGCGATATGATTCGCAACTAATTGTGAATTGAGAAGTGCTAATTGACAATTGTGAACGATTACAAATCGTTTTATCTGCTGGAATGACGAGCTATGGAGTACAATCCCTTTATGGATTGCAAAAATACGGCGCATAAAGGCGCCTTACTCCTGCAATTTTATGGCTAAAATATGAACCGATTACACCCACTTGATTTAATTATTGTCATCAGCTATTTTCTCTTTATCCTGTTCGTTGGCATCCAGTTGTGGAGGAAGCAAGAGCGCGGTACTGTCAAAGAATTTTTATTGGCCGGGCGTCAGTTGTCGCTGCCTTCTTTCATTGCCACGTTGGTATCCACTTGGTACGGTGGCATCCTGGGCGTCGGTGAATTTTCATACCAATACGGGATATCCAACTGGTTGGTGTTTGGCGTGCCCTATTATGTTGCTGCAGCCATTTTCGGGATTTTCATCGCCCGAAAAGCTCGTTCCTCTGAGCTTTATACTATCGCACATCAATTAGAACGAACCTATGGGAAAACTGTTTCTTTGATCGGCGCTATTTTTGTATTTGTAATGACCGTTCCTGCTGCTTATGTGCTGATGCTGGCAGTGCTGTTGAAATTTCTATTTGGCTGGTCACTGTTTCAAGGATTGATCATCGGAGCCATCATCTCAACCTGTTACGTGCTCATTGGCGGCTTCCGCTCGGTAATTCGAACCGACTACATTCAATTCAGCTTGATGTTTGGCGCCTTTCTCATAATTTTGCCCATCGCCTATTTTAACTATGGTGGATTACCCTTTCTGAAATCGAATTTACCTGCCAATCATTTTGTCTGGCATGGCGGCAATGGGGCGCAATATATTATCGTCTGGTTCTTCATTGCCCTGGCAACGCTGATCGAGCCAGGTTTTTACCAGCGCTGCTTTGCTGCCAAGACTGAAAAAATCGCTCGACAGGGAGTGCTGCTCTCAATATTATTCTGGATTTTCTTTGACTTTCTCACAACATTCACCGGGCTGTATGCCCGGGCAATTTTACCTCGTCTCCATGATCCTGTAACCGCTTACCTGGCATTAGCTGAAAAAATTTTACCACCCGTGGCGCTGGGACTGTTCCTGACAGGGCTGCTGGCAACGATCATGTCCACCATCGATAGCTACTCGTTTTTAGCAGCCATGACTTTTGGGAGAGATATTTTGTGGCGATTGAAAGGGAATCCTTCTGAAAACAGGATAAACGTTTATACCAGAATCGGGCTGATTTTCAGTGGATTGCTGGCAATAGCGATTGCCTATTACGCTCAATCCGTAATCCGTATCTGGAAAGATTTAGGATCGATTGGCACACCTGCCCTGGTTATCCCCATGGCAACGAGTTTCTTCCCAAACCTGCGGATGAAAAAAACTTATGCCCTTATTTCAATCCTGGGCAGCGCTTTGATTGCTGGAACATGGGTATTTTCAAAATCATGGAATAACGGTACTTATTTTTTAGGAATTGAGCCGATTTACCCCGGGCTGGGATTCTCAGTTTTGATGTTTTTGATGAGTCATTTTTCAAAACGATGTTCAGTTGGATCAGGAAAAAACTGATACTCGATTCTGAATGCTTGATGCTGGATTTTCAGGAGATATTTCAGATCAAGTATCCAGAATCGATATTTTTTAACACTTCACTGTTATTTTTCAACCTTCACATCAACATCAAATTCCAGCAATTCAACAACCTGCGCTTCTATCTCTTTCTCCTTGCCTGACTCATATCCGTTGCTTTTAAAAATAATTCTCCCCGATCGATCAATAAAAAATATCCCGATTTTTGTTAATCCGTTCATTTTTATTTCCTCCCTTGAATAATGTTGAGTACTCTCGGCTAAAAATAATTATTGTTTTTCAATAAGTTAGGGTAATCCTGAAATTTCAATTCCTCCAAAAATCCAACGCTCTCCTCTTGATTTTTGGCTTAACACAAGTATTTTTGAAAATTTTAGCCGAGAGTGTTCTAATGTTTGGTTGATTTGATACCCTCGCGAAGGTTAGATTTTACACAGATGTCAATATTTTGTGCTAATTTTAAAATTACAATTAAAAAAAATACCCAATGATATGAAGCACTACAATCGCTATCAAATTATGGCATTATGCAACAACGGCATCAGCAAGAACGTGGTTTCCAAAAGCACCGATTGTAGTAACGAAATAAATTCTGAAAGTTGGATGAAGCTTCACGAGCTTATTTACTCGAATCGTGATCAATTTAACACTATTTTTATTATCGATGGTGGCCCCCAAGAAATGGAAAAGGCTAAAACAGCCTTAATGAATTTAATTGATTCGTTAAATATACATATTAATCATGTGCATAAAAAAGCAGCATAATATCTTAAATTGCCAAAAATTGATACATTACTTTTGAGGCAAGGCACTAGTAATACCAGTGCTTTAATCAAATAATACAACAGCAATGCGGCTCTTGTCTCTCAAAGTATTTACGAGTAAGTCTACATTCTGACGGACTTCTTTGACTGAGCCTTGCATCGATGTGCTATTATCTAATGCCAGAAACACATTCAGGTTTGTTTCAATCGTTGCTTGAAGATGAGAATTTAACAAATTAAATATACGCAATCTTTTATATAATAGCTAAGAAAAAGTTTGCTGTCGTAAACATTAAGGAGTTGTTATAAAGAAAAAGTGATTTTTCAAAAGTATATTGTGAGGGATTTGATACTTTTAAAAGGTAAGTCTAAGCATGATTATTTCACAATTAGTTTAAATCCTTTACCGTGAACATTCATGATCTCAATTCGATCATCATCGCTCAAATATTTTCGTAGCTTTGTGATATACACATCCATACTTCGGCCAGTGAAAAAGCTATCATCACCCCAGATCTGCTTTAAGGCAATTTCTCGATCTAAAATTTGATTGAGGTTCAAGCACAGCAATCTTAATAATTCCGATTCTTTGTGGGTTAATTTTTGTTGCTTCTGTTGGTATGACAAAACCTGTCGATCGTAATCAAAAACATAGCTACCGATGACAAACTTTTTCTGTTCATGATTAGCGGAATGAGAATTTTTGCTTCTTTTGAGAACCGCCTGAATTCTTAAAATCAATTCTTCAATGCTGAATGGCTTGGTAATATAATCATCCCCCCCGATTTTGAATCCTTCGATACGATCCTCTTTTAACGATTTGGCAGTGAGAAAGATGATAGGAATATTTTGATCGATTTCACGGATTTCTCGTGCCAAAGTAAAACCATCTTTCTTTGGAAGCATCACATCGATCAAGCATAAATCAAACTTCTCATTCAAAAAAGCTGAATGACCTGCTTCTCCATCCTCACAGCGAA
>CBFDBN010000339.1:0-4953 GCA_965603055.1 uncultured bacterium
GTCCTGTTCGCCCAGGAAAAGAAGCCAGAAAAAGTACTCCGCATCGTTTACGATATGAAACCAGATGAGTGGTACCGAGAACAGGCAAAGCTCTGGAAAAAAGAAGTTGATAAAAATCCAAAGAATGTGGAAGCCTGGCATAATTATTATAATGCCGTTCGCTATGAAAATTATGTTAAAACAATCAGTACCAAAGAAAAGCAAGAAAAGCTGCAAAAAATCGTCGATGATTTGGGAAAACATGCTCCGGAAAGTTATGAATATTATTACTTGAAATTTTTCAACTGCGTCGGTAAATCAAAAGACATAAACGATCTGAAAAAAGCCCATAAAATTGCGCCTGAGCGTCCTGATCCGCTCTATGAATTAATAACCCACAATGAATTAAACGGCGATGAGGCGAAAGTAACGGAGTATTATAAAAAATTATATAAAACAAAAGACATTGCTCCCTGGCTGGTTAATTATAACTATAATGTTTTAATGTCCACAGAAGAAAATTCAATCATCTTTACCAATGGCGATAATGACACCTATCCAGCCAGAATGTTGCAAGAAGTAAAAGGAGTTCGGACCGATGTCACCGTGCTCAATATCCCGATGAGTGGCAGCGAAACATTCCTCGAAAGAGTATTAAAAAAGAGAGATATAAAAGTTGATAGACAGGAGTTGATGAAAAAAGCGGTAACCATTGGCTCTGATGGAGCAAAAAAATTTTCAATCTCGACTTTTGCCCGGGAGGTCTGTAAATATTTGTCAAACAATTATCCAGAAATTCCTATTTATTTTGCCCTGACCGTTTATGAAGGTCATTTTAAGCCGTTGAAAGATGATTTATATATTGTCGGTCTGGCTTATCAATATAGCACTAAACGAATCGATAATATTGCGATAACAAAAAAGAATCTCGAAAATAATTTTAGACTGGATTATTTGAAATTTGATTGGTATAATGATTTGTACCGGGGAACGAATTTGATGAATACATTACAATTGAATTATGTGCCCGGCATGATGATGTTGGTCGAGCATTACAAGACCAGTGGACAGCAGGAAAAAATGAGATATTGGAAAAGTTTGGCAACCGAGCTGGCGAAGCGGGCGGGGCGGGAACAGTGGATTCAAGATATTGAGAGGAATGGCATTTAAGGCGCAGAGGGCATAGTGCATGGAGCATGGCGTAAAATGTGAGACGTGAGATGTGAACAGGGAAAGTGAAAAGTCAGCAGTCAACAGTGGGCAGTCAATAGTGAAAAGTAACTAATGAATTGTAATAGAGAGACTTGAGGATTAAATGTTTCTTTGTCTTTCGTTTCACGTCTCAAATTTGCCGTTTCACGTTTCATTTCTCACGTATCACATTCAATAAAAATGAGGTACACCCATTTTTAAGAAGAAACATAAACAAACCACTGATGAACAACTGATGGAATCGATCCAGCAGGGGGATAGTGCTGCCTTTGATGAACTGTACAATCGATACAGCCAGCGGTTGCTGTACTATTTTTATCGAATGTTTGGCGGCGATGAGGAAAAAGCCCAGGACTTTTTGCAGGACTTATTTTTGAAAATTATTGAAAAGCCGGGGCAGTTTATTGCAAAGCATCGATTCACCAGTTGGATATTTACTGTTGCTCATAATATGTGCAAGAATGAATATCGTCGGCTGGATGTGCGAAAAAATAATGAAAATAAGCTGGATACTATCGAGACGAAATTTGATGATGGTTATACCCAGGTAGAAAAAAATATCGATCAAAAAATATTTGAAAATCATTTATTAAAACAATTAATGAAAATGAATCCAGATTATCAAACCACTTTTTTATTGAGATTTCAGGAAAATTTATCAATTAAAGAAATCAGTGAAATACTGGAATGTGCAGAAGGAACGATCAAATCGCGATTGTTTCATACGACTCGAAAATTGATGAATCAACTCAAAGAATTTAATCCAAATTGTGTAGAGGCTTAATATGAAAGATTTGCATAAAAACCAAACAATGAAATGTGAAGCTGTTGAACAATTATTAATTAAACAGGGTATCGAAAGATTATCAGCAGACGAAAATAGTCTACTGCAGAATCATTTAAAAACCTGCATACATTGCCAGGAATATCAGAATCAACTGGTTTCTATTCGAAGTTCAATAACGATCAATCAAAAAAGTCCTTTAAAACCTGATCCAGCAATTCATCAAAGTTTGATGAATCGGATGAAGACTTTGAAGCCCAATAAGCAATGGTTTTTTGATTCTTTCTGGCAACGATTATTAAATGTTTTAGAATATCGAATTCCGGTTTACCAGGGATTGATCGGACTTGCTTGTAGTTTGTTGATTTTTGTAGTAATTAATTATTTTTCTTTTTCGAGTCAGCATCAAGCTGTAACTCCACAATACGAGATGAGAATGGCAGATACTACATTTTATCAACTCAATGTGATTAAAAATCTTCAAATTATCGAGCAGCAGAAAATTGGAAAGAATGTGAGTGAGGATAGTTTGTTAACTCGGTTCATTGTTTCATCGATGTAGGGCAAAATGGCATTTTGCCCCGCATTTTTTTTAATCAAGATCAACCAATTCAAACATACATGAAAAATATAAATAATCCTCTCCAGAATCATCAATGATTCGATAATTCCCACTCTCAATTGAAAGCACCTTGTAAATTATACCGATAGTTAATTCCCGCCTTTTAATCAATAATCCATTCAACAGCAACTCCGGGCTGATACCCATAGCCGTCAACCTACGTGTCATTAGTTACAAATTATCAATTAGTTAGTAGCGTCGTTTTGATCTCAGAACAAGTTGAAAATCCCGATTTATCGGGGGATTAACGACTTTCGATTTTAGAAGTTTTAATTCACCTGATCTATATTTTTCTGTACATTTTGGGGATCATAGAGACATCAATGTAAATATTTTCATCGAAAGTCTAACCTTCGTAGATCATAAATCGTTAATCCTTGTTCGTAAATTTGTTACCTTTTTGCTTCACTTAGCTTAACTGATATGGTTTAATAGGGATTCAAAATCAGTAAATCATTTTGAAAAAACTCAACTACAAATTCAATTAAACAGTTATAAATAATAATAAACAGTAATAAACAATAAAGAACTTGACATCCAAAATATTATTTCGTATTATATGGTAAAATGATGTACCGGGAGTGAGGATTTATGTCAAAAGATGAAATAATGACATTGGAAGAAGTTGCCGAATATTTACGATTAAAACCACAGACGATTTACACCTGGGCACAGGAGAAAAAAATCCCGGCAGCTAAATTGGGGAATCAGTGGCGGTTTAAAAAATCAATAATTGATGAATGGTACCTGCAGCATATTGATGAGAAGTTTATTGATATTATTCAGAAGGTTAAGGAAAAGGAAAGGGAGTGGTGAGTTGTGAGTGGTTAGTAGTGAGTAGTGAGTGGTGAGTGGTGAATAGTGCATAGTAAAAATAGTAGAATGTCAGTGAAACTCTGGTGGTTAATTCGATAGATTAAAAAAAGTACCCTTGTGAAGGTTTTGGTCTCAATAAATTTCAATATGTTGATAAGAATTGATGACAAACTACAATATACAATATTTAACAGAACCTTCGCAAGGGTAAATTGTGCTAAATCAACAGAATCATCAATATTATTTGATTTTAATTTCATTCCCCTGGAGGAGACATGACCAAAAAAATTTTTAGTTTAACAGATTTCTTTCAAAGCTTTAATCAGAAAGAAGTTTTTTATGAAAAGATCATGGCTGAGCCGGATATGACGGCAAAAATTTTGAATCGTCTATTTATTTTAATTCTGTTCTCATTCATTTATGGCGTTTTTATGGGCTGCTATAATGGATTTTCGCAGGCAATTTCTTCGGGAATCAAAGTACCAATTTTATTTACATTAATTATCCTGATCTGTTTTCCGGCTTTTTTTGTGATTCAATCCATTTTAGGTTCAAAACTGACCATTGTTCAAATGCTTTCGATTATCTTATCAGGATTTGTGATGACTGCCACCATTATGGTTTCCTTCGCCCCAATCGTCTTGTTCTTTTTGATAACCGGCGGCAGTTATGCGTTTATTCAACTGCTTCATGTAGTTGTTTTTACACTGGCAGGATTATTCGGCATGCACAGTATTATTGAATCGCTAAAATTTTCCTGCGAGAACAAGAATGTCTATCCAAAAATTGGTGTGCAGGTTTTTAAATTCTGGATTGTTATATTGGCGTTTGTCGGTGCTCAATTAGCCTGGAGCTTACGCCCATTCATTGGTACCAAAAATTTACCATTCCAAATTTTTAGAGAACAGGAAGGGAATATTTACCAGTCCATCATCTATGCTGTCGGTGATTTACTGACTGGAAATAAAACCGGGTCAGAAATCCAACCAGAGCAGCCAGGAGAAAAAAAAGATAAATGTTTAGAAGATTCAACAAAACAACCGGAAATTCAAGAAATTGAAGCTAATAGAGGGGAAAAAGAAAATGAAACCAAACAATGATGCCACAACTCTAAAAAAAGCAGTAAATTGGAGGAAGATAATTTTATACGGCTTACCTATTGGCTTTGCTGTTTTAGTCATCCTGTTTCTCATCACACTTCACTGGATCAGCTCTGATGTCAGGGTGATATGTAAAAAGGCGCAACAACAATTTGAAGGCGATTGTGTTGAAGCGCTGGTTGCTTACCTGGAATCCGATAATATTTCATTTAAACAAAAGAACCAGGTCATCTGGGCACTGGGTGAAATCGGCGACAAACGGGCGCTCCCTGCCTTGCAAAAACTTTACACCGGCGAGAAATGCCCCAAGCCATGCGATTCAAGTAAATATATTTGCCAGTATGGGATTGAAAAGGCAATTCGAGGCTGTAAAGGTTTCAATGTTTTGCGATATGTGTGGCAATGGATTTGAGATGAAAGAATTTACCAGTAGTCTTAAA
>CBFDBN010000340.1:0-4926 GCA_965603055.1 uncultured bacterium
CCACAGAGAATGTAATTTACAATAATAAATTAGTCGTTTGTATTAAAATCCAGTTGGGTACTAATAAACCGTATGCTGTCAACCAAACCGACTTCTGGGTGAAGGTTGGTGCCGATAAACGTCGTGCCACTCGTGAAGAACTGCAGCGATTGATGCAGGCTGCTGCCATATTACATGCTGATGAGAAAGTTATCCAGGGAACAAGCCTCAAAGATTTAGACTCAAAGTTATTTAAGGATTTCTACTTCGAGGAATATGAGGAAGCTTTACCAGAAAATCCCAATGAATTAGCAACGATTCTGTCAAATTTGAAATTACTAAAAGATGGGCAGACGACCCTGGCAGGACTATTATTATTTGGCAAAAAACCAGAGCTAATCCTGCCACAGTTTGTTATTAAAGCAGTTTGTTTTGTGGGAGAAGATGAAAGCGAAAATTCATTCATAGATAAAACTACCATTGGAGGTGTCCTTTCATCTCAATTCCAGAATGCAATGGCTTTCTTTAAGCGGAATTTGAAATATGTTCAGCGCAATTCCAGCTCATTTAATGTAGCGGGGGAACTGGAAATTCCGATTCGGGCTTTAGAAGAAGCGGTTACCAATGCCCTGCTCCATCGAGACTATTTAATTCAAAGCAGTATCCGCATTTTTATTTTCAGAAATCGGGTTGAAATTATGAGTCCTGGCATACTTCCCAATACAGTAACCATTGAAAATATCAAGCAAGGGATCCAAGTCGCCCGCAATCCAATATTGTTGTCTTTTGCTGCTAAATTAAGTCGACACAAATTTGAGGAATTTGGCTTGAAAATTCCATATAGCGGCATTGGTACGGGAATCAAACGAATCTTAAAAGAGTGTCGTAATGCAGAAATTGCACCGCCAGAATTCATTGAGGATCGAACGACAGGGCAATTTAAGGTGATTTTTGCTCGGAAAACATAAAAATCGTAGGGCAGCAAGTTGCAAATTTCAGGTTCCAGATAGCCAAATCCAAAGAAATCCGAAATTTCAAATAATAAATGACAAACAAATTTCAATTGCTGAAATATCAATACACTATCATTACCGAAAATCTTAGTATTAAACTTGCTATCTACCCCCAAAAAAGCTACACCCTCAGTTTTCTAAAAAATACTGAGGGTAATAAGCTTTTGAAAAAACAAGATTTGAAAATTGAATATTGTAAATTATTTGTATTTTGAATTTTGATTTTGGTTATTTATTGATTCTCCGGTAGCTAAAGCCATCCATACTGGTTTAAAAATCTATGGGAGAAACTTAGTCACAAAATCAATTACTCTTTCGCCTTCTTTTTCACTGGCTCCCACAACACATTGAGCAGCTTCCACTCCCCATCAACTTTCGCAATATGGGCATAATCAATGAAATCAACCGAAACGATTTTTACGGTCGCACTATTTTCCAGCATGTCAAAAATAGTGACTTCGATTCCCCACTGATCTTTCGGCTTTTTGCCGCCGCCTTTTTTGGTGTATTCGATAAGGCTTTCAGCAGCCAGGGGGCGGATCACTGTTTTTCCATCTTTGGGATTGAGCCAGACGCCTCGTTTCGCCAGATCAGGATGGAGCGCTTTTTCCATCCTGGCAGCATCGCCGCTGTACCAGCCTTCGATGTAATTCAATGCGGTTTCTTTTACGGCGGCTTTGTTATTTTCTTTAGTGGCTTTGTCCTGGGCAAAAAGTGAAATGACGATAAGGATTGATAAGGCTAAAATTACGATGATTCGTTTCATTGGAAACCTCCATGATTAATTTTGTTTACGGTTATTAAAGACGGCAGAAATAGCAATTTGTTTCAAGTAAAAGTTTTATCGCCCAAGAAACATACCAAATAAAATCCTTCCGAGGACTCTGAAGCTTCGGAAGAGTTTCTTTCTACCAAAAATTGTGCGATTACAAATTTCAGGAAAAGAAAATTACAAAAAAAATTATTGTCAACCATCTTTTCCCTTGACATTTTAATAATAATTTTATATCATTTTTATAATGATGTTACAGTATTTTACTAATTCATGGCAAAGTTGCTTCAATTAATCCCTTTATATCAAATCGGAAGAGAGTGGATTTTATGTTAACTTATTCTCCTCACAACATTTCTGCTAAATGTGCTTATCGTCTTATTAAAAAATATGTCAGAAATACGCCGATCGAACAATGCCGATCACTGTCGGAATTAATCCAGGGTCAGGTGTTTCTTAAAATGGAGCACTGGCAAAAAACCGGCTCGTTTAAGATCAGGGGTGCATTGAATCGTTTGCTTGCTCTTCCGAACGAAGAAAAATCCCATGGAGTGATTACCGCTTCAGCCGGCAATCATGGACTGGGAGTTGCTTATGCCAGCGATCTGCTGGGAATTAGGGCAAGAATTGTGCTGCCAGTGAATGCAGCAGCGACCAAAGTCCGCATGTTAAACCAATATAATGTTGAAATTATCCAGGCTGGCAGGGACTATGATGAAGCTGAGGATATGGCACATCAAATCGAAAAAGATTGCCATCTGACTTTTGTGTCTGGCTTTGATGACCCTGAGGTGATCTCAGGACAGGGGACTATAGCCATTGAAATTTTAAACGCTTTGCCTGATCCTGATATCATCCTTGTCCCGGTTGGTGGCGGTGGTTTGATTTCAGGAATTGCCATCACCGTAAAAGAAAGAAACCCGGATATCCAGATCATTGGCGTTCAGAGCGAAGCCTCTCCAGCCATGTATCGAGCATTGCAGGCGAATATGGTTGTTGAAACGCCAATCAATGAGACAGTTGCCGATGGACTGGCTGGCAGGTTGGTGAGTCCTTCAATTTTTCCAACCATTCAAAAATATGTTGATGATGTTATTGTTGTGAAGGAACAAGATATTATCAAAGCGATGTTATTTTTGCTTCAACAAAACCATACGCTGGTGGAAGGCGCTGCGGCGGTTGGTGTGGCTGCCTTACTTTCTGGAGAAATTAATATTGAAGGAAAGAAATGTGTTGTCGTTTTAACCGGGAGGAATATTGATATTGAGATGGTGAGGAGAGTGCTTGATTAGGGAGGTTTTGTTCATGGGAAAAATCAACTTGTTAGGGACAATATTAATTGTCAATTGAGAATTGACAATTGTCAATTGACAATTAGATAAACTTAACAACAAAAGGGTAGAAGGTGTTGGTAATTATCGACAACAAAATGGTCCTGGTTGGTGCATAAGTGCTTATTTATTTTTCCCCCACACAATCTTCCCGGCTTGAATCTTAAAGTCATTACACTTCCCTGATATGACTCGATCGCCAAAGCCGGTTAGCGCCAGGAACATTTTGAACAATCCACCTTTGAATTTTTTCTCCTGCTTTTCGGTATCATCCAGGTCATCCAGTTTAAAATTCTTGGCTTTGCCGCTCAGCCAATGCCTAATTTCCTGGTAATTTTCTATGGACAAGGGACGTAAAATCACTTTTATGTTTAAAAAATATTTGTTTTTAGTTCTAACTTTGTTGATTGGAATAATGCTGAAATTTTGTACTTGAGAACATTTCTCTTTCACGGTTTCAAGCGAGCTGGTGAGGCGTTTTTCCTCTGCACCCATGATGACATATTTGTGTTCCCAATTATCATAAAACACCTTCATTCGAATATCTTGCTGGGTGACCAGGTGATTAATGAGTTTTCCTCTTTTTTCCCACAATTCAACCTGGTACTCGATGGTACTGGTTAATCCTTTCTGCAATCCTTCAGCCACCTTTGCATCAATAATTTCATCAACATGGAAATCCAGCGTCAATGATCCGGAATTAATCCTCACGGAATCAATGACCACCCGTTGATTCGCCGCCTGCAGGAGGCTGACAAATGCGATGATGAAGATAATTGTTAGAAGGTATTTTTTCATTCAAGAATTAAGCTTTAACGGAATATGTCTGGATACTGGATACTTGATACTGGATTTGCAATGATATTACGCAGCATCCAGGATCGAGTATCAAGTATCATCACTATTGCAAGATGCTTCCAGTAACCACAAACAACTCACAACTCACTACTTACCACAATCCCCACCCATTCCCCTTGCTGCGCTTGTTTTACAATTTTATAATTAAAGTTTTCTAAATTCTCGACAAACTGTTTCTTCTCATCAACCAATATTCCAGAAAAAATCGCCAATCCAGTATCACTTAAACAACGAAAAATTTTGGATAAAGATTCAATAATAATTGATCTATTTATGTTCGCTAAAATAAGATCAAAATGTGTATCTTTAACCGCATCGATTGTTCCGCATAAAATGTGAATGTTTTCAATCACCTGGTTTCGTATGCAATTTTTTCTTGCTGTAGCTGTCGCAATTGGATCGTTATCAAAAGCGATGACCCGGGCATCGGATAAGCGTGCTGCTGCAATGGCTAAAATACCGCTGCCGGTGCCCATATCCATTATACGAGCCGGCGAGCCGATGTGATCAATAAGTAAATTGAGCATCAATTGGGTCGTGGCATGAACACCAGTACCAAACGCCATCTGGGGATCAATTTCGATAACTTGTTTCGGTGATGGAGGCTCAATATGAACCCAACTCGGTTTAATTAAAATTTTTTCACCAATCTCAATCGGCTTAATTGACTGCTTCCATTGTGCATTCCAGTCCTGGTTTTCAATTTTCTGAATTTGAATTTTACCTGGTTGAACTGGAAATTGAAGCTCTACAAGTTGTTGGAGATAAAATTGAAATTGATCCTTCTTTTCCTCGCTCCAATCTGAATTTGAAAAATAAACATGAAGAATATCTTCCTGATTATAACACCCCTGCGCACCTAATTCAAACAGGAAATTTGTTATCGCATCCTCGGTCTCGCCTGTTACCGGTAGACTGAGCTCAATCCAGTATTTTGTTTTATTGATAATGATCTCCTTTTTTTGTTGGTAGC
>CBFDBN010000341.1:0-4888 GCA_965603055.1 uncultured bacterium
AACTTGTTCTGAAATCAAAGGCAGGATCAGCAGAGGTGGTGAACTATTACAAAATTTTTACTTTACCATCCTTAGCTCATTCAATTTGCCTACAAACCTCAAGTGGTATAATTTTACAAAATTTGAGGTCCAACCTTCAGTATCTTATCACTCCAAATTTTCTCTTGACTTTTTTATGATGAATTAATAACTTTCTATTTGAGAAATCTTCTAATTAAATCTAAAAGGAGAACGGGCAGATGTCAAAAAACATGGTTATTTCTAACAAAAATAAGAGAGACCGCTACAAATTCTTTATAAAAATTTCACTCGTTGTTTTTTCAGTAGTTTTGATTGCTGGCTGTAATTCTAAAAACAAAAAATCAGCAATGGAGTTAAACATCAGGACTGCAGCGGAGCAGGAGCCATACCAGATTAGACTCTGGCAGGGGGGAGGCTTTACCGGATTAACTTCGGGTTTCACGCTTTCTTCTAATGGCGATGTGACTCGCTGGCAGCGATTTCCGGGGCAGCCCGATAGCATACTCTGGAAGGGGGCGGGAAATTTAGCTGAGATTCAAAAATTGAAAACTCAATTAATAGAAAGCGGGGCGCTTGAAACAAAATCCACTGAAACAGGCAACATGACTGCCGGCATTAATTATGAGACAAAAGATAATAAATATACCTGGACGTGGACCAAATCTGACTCTGAGAATGACATTCCAGAGTTATTTAAAGATTGGTATCAGAAAGCAACTATTTTTTGTCAATCGCTCCAGGGGAAAAACTAAGCCAGGTTCAACATGCAACCAGTTATTATCTCTAACAGGTTGATAAAATCAAAAATCTTTAAATAAAATTAAACGATTATGCAAACAACTCAACTGAATATAATTATCTAAAGATGGTCTAAAAATAGAGCCGGAGTGCAGTGCCTTTATGCACGGCAGGGTATTCCATAAAGGGAATGCGCTCCGGTTTTTCACCACAGCTGAAATGTCTATATAATCATTTAAAATGAACAGGAGATATGCTCATGTTAACCAAAATTATTAAGAGTCGTTTAACCTCTGCATTTATCATCACCATGATTTTAATGATTATTACAAATGTAAGTTACGGGATCGACAAAAAATTTCAAACTCAGCAAATTTCAAGTGAACCCAACACAAATAAAGCAACTGTTTCTTCGATTGAATTGCAGCAGATTGGTGATAAATTGAAAGAAAAATTATCCTCGTATCACGCAGCGCATGCTCAACCATCACCATTAAGTCAATCGATTCAGGACAAAAATCCCACCCAATTTTTATTAAATAAAATGATCAACTTCGCAGGACAATATGATATTGAAATTCACTGGCATGAAAAAAATTCGACTCCAACTTTTATCAGCATCAATAATAACGAGGGCAGTTTATCCAAAAGCGGGGCGCCACTTACAGCAAAAGCAATAGCAATCGAATTTTTTAAGAATAATACTTCACTCTTTCAGCTTGAAAATCCTGAAACAGAATTAAAAATAGCTGAAGAAACCACCTGTGCCCTGGGTAAAATCCATCTGAAGTTTCATCAATATTATAAGGGTGTACCAGTCTGGGGACATGATATCATCGTTCATCTTGATAAGCAGAATCAGATGTATGCCATTAATGCCAGGTATGCTCCAACACCAAAGTCAATTGAAGTTACCAGGCATAATCTCTCTTCTCAATCAGCAGTTCAGATCGCTGTAAAAGATTTGGAAAAAATAATCCCAGTAACAGTTTTGCCAGATTGGGCAAAATTAAGCTTTTCTTACCAGCAACCCCATGCTAAAAAATATATCTGGATGGATGATAAAGCCCAGCAGCCCTACCTGGTTTGGCACGTTCAAATCCGACCGAATATTCGGGATAACTGGTACTATTTCATGGATGCACAAAATGGCATTATTCTCGAAAAGTACAATGCTACCAATTTTGATGGGCCCGCAACGGCTCAAGCGATCGATTTAAATGGAGTCACTCAAACGGTCCACTCTTATCAAGTGGGAAGCATATATTACATGATCGATGCGTCACATCCGATGTGGCAGACGATCCAACCTGATCTACTGAACGATGCCAGGGGAGCGATAGTGACCCTTGATGTACAGGGTAATGATTTAAATCAATATGCCCAGCTTTATCATGTGATTTCAGGTAACAATACGTGGGGCGATCCGGTTTCCGTTTCTGCACATAGCAATATGGGGTATGTTTTTGATTATTACTTCAATGTTCACGGACGCAGCGGAATTGATGGCAACGGGAGCACCATACTTTCGATGATCCATGTGACAGATGGTGGGCAGCCTATGGATAATGCGTACTGGAGTGGCGCATTCATAGTTTATGGGGATGGCAACATGGCATTCAAACCGACGGCAGGCGCGCTGGATGTTGCCGCTCATGAAGCTCAACATGGTGTGACCCAGCATACTATTGGTCTGGAATATAAATTTCAATCAGGTGCGCTCAATGAGTCCTTTTCTGATGTGTTTGCGGTAATGGTGGATCGGGATGATTGGAAGATCGGGGAAGATATTGTGAATAGCGCTTATTTTCCCAGCGGTACGATGCGCGACATGGAAGACCCACACAATGGAGCCGCAGCTCATGGGAACGGCTGGCAGCCGAAGTACATGAATGAATTTTTGGTACTCGATATCACCCAGGACAATGGCGGTGTGCATATCAATTGCGGGATTCCCAACTATGCCTGTTATTTAATCGGAAACGCTATTGGCAAGGATAAAACCGAGAAGATCTACTATCGCATTGTCGATGCCCGTTATTTAAATACCCAATCGAACTTTGTGGATATGCGAATGGCGACCATTCAGGCAGCAACCGATTTATATGGTGACGGCTCGTCTGAAGTAAACGCCGTGATCGCTGCATTTGATGCCGTCGGAATTGGCAGCAGCGGCGGCTCGCAACCCAATCCCGATCTACCGCCAGTAGCTGGCGAAGAATGGATTGCGACTATCGATTACCAGACCGAGGCGCTTTATTTGGCAAAACCTGTTATTCAGAATCAAAATACCGATATCATTCAATTAACCTCTACCCAGGTCAGCGCTGAAACTGGCAATCCTATCAGTGTGACCGACGATGGCTCTCTCATCATATTTGTGGATAAGAATCACTACATCCGCATCATCAATTCTGATGGAACTGACGAACAGGTGATCAGTAATGATGCTGTCTGGAATTCAGTCTCGTTTTCGCCGAATGGGATGATGTTGGCTGCCACAACCACGCTTCAAGACAGCAGCATTTACATTTTTGATTTATCAGGAAATAATAATAACAAAAAAATCCGATTGTACAGCCCGACAACCCAGGAAGGCGTTCGCAATTACACCACGGTTTTGGCAGATGCTATGGATTGGAATCTATCCAGCGACTACCTGATTTACGATTCGTTCACCAGTATTTCACAAGCGGGTGGCGGTAAATTGGAATATTGGAGCATCAATGTGCTTGATCCCGCTACTGATATTATCTACTTGCTATTTCCGCCACAGCCAGAAGGCGTCAGCATTGGCAATCCATCATTTGGACAAACCAATGACATCTATTTTGTGTTCGATTATATTGACCAGGCTCAAGGGATTTACCAGGTACGATCGGCAAATTTGTATACGGGAGAAGTTTTTCTGGTTGAAGACAATGGGAACTCCGTTGGCTATCCCCGCTATTCGCCCGATGACCGAACACTGGTGTTCCAGCGATGGGAATCTGATGGTTTAAATCAATTCCCCACATTGCGGCAGATCGAATTAAAGGAATCAAAGACAGAACCGGCTGGCAGCTCCATCTGGTACGTGAAACGAGGGATGCTTCCGACGTGGTTCGCCATTGGACAACGTTCTTCAAATGTGGCTATGCCGGATGAAGTCCAACCGACTGATTTCCTGCTCGCTCAAAATTATCCCAATCCATTTAATCCAGCGACAAAGATTTCGTATGCAATTCCCCAGCCTGGTTTTGTTACTTTGAAAATTTATGATATGGTTGGGCGAGAAGTTCAGACTTTGGTGAATGAATTTCAAAAGGTAGGTCGCTATACTTTGGATTTTAATGGCAGAAAATTGGCAACAGGAGTTTATTTTTATAAATTGCAGGTGGGGGATCGTTTTTCTGAAATTAAAAAAATGTTGTACATAAAATAATAAAAGGGAATTAGGATTCCGACAGAAAGACGGCGGACGTTCCGTCGGGGTTTGGGATTCGTGATCATCATCTTACGAAATTCATCCCGCTAGGGAATTTTCTTGTCCCACTATAATTACCGATTTAACAAGAAGTTATTAATCGTGAATTCCTAACCTGGACAAGCCAGAACCAAAAAAAAAGAATTTGCCCACAGAAATGAATTTTTTGTTTTTTTGGATTCTGAGAGATTTCAATTCTGAGACCTAATAAGTCTTTGCTCTTTGGGCAAGAATTTAACTTTTTAGATATTAATTAACCTGCAGTAAGATACTATTGATAAAAAATATCTCCCGAAGGTTCCAAAGCCTTCGGGAGACTATGTTCTTCTAAAGCATCCGGTTCACTGCTACATATTTCTCGTGCAATACTTCCGATGCTTTCATAATTGCTTCCGCATCTTCACCCTGGCAGGCTGCTTCTAAATCATCAACTGATTGCTGTAAATCCTTAATTTTTTCATTCAGTTTATCAGCATCTCCTGCTAAAACATCGGGCCACTGGATGGCGTTCAATGCTGCGGCTTTCTCTTTGAACTGGGGGACGATTGCTTTAATGCTGTCGATCTGGTCATTGGAATAATAATCATGCCAGAGGGTATAAAGTACATCGTGAAATGAGACCAATTCCGGGATTTTCACTCGAAGCAATCCGCCCAGCCGTGC
>CBFDBN010000342.1:0-4873 GCA_965603055.1 uncultured bacterium
TATGGCTTAAAAATTTTATAATGCAAAGAATAGTTTGTGGGAGATGTAAAAATATATTAAAAACTAATCCTTTATTCCTACAATATTTTTATGTATATGCTTAGAACGATAACTTTCAATGGAGAGAAAGTATCTATAACTAAACTATTTGAGTGGAAAGGTGATGTTTTTTTGAAATGGGAGGTTAGTTTAATAATTGAGAGAGATATTGAAATAGAATTTATTTGGTATTTGATTTCATTAGTGATTAAAGAAGCTAATTATGAAACTCCGCAGTAGATGATGGGATTATACGTAAAAAAGATGTGCTACTTCATTTAGCTAAAAAATTACGATTTTGTTAATCGATTTGCCGACCATTTAAATATTACCTCCGATCCAGAACAAGTGGCTCAAATCATCAAAATGATTTAGCTTCAATAAAAACTTGTTTTTTGAAATTTTAGTTGATTATTTAGGGCAGAGTGCGTAAATTACATCAATCTTAACCTCAGCATGTTAACTGATGACAGATTTCATGCGACAATTTTAAAAAATACTCAAACACACCCTTTCAAAGATTCCCAACCTTTGAAAGGGTATTTCAGCAAGAGTTGCATAATTTGTTGAAAGCAAGAAATGACAATACTTTTGGAAGGATGATAAAATTTTATGACTAAAATCCTCTTAAAAAACTGTTTCCACCTGGTGACCATGAATCCGAAACGCGAACGGTTAACTGGTGTTGATTTGTTGATTCATGAAAATCGAATTGAAAAGATTGAGAAGAATATAATTGAAATAGATGCCTCGAAAATTGACTGTTCTACAAAATTAGTCATTCCCGGGTTGGTGAATTCCCATCACCATTTGTACCAAACACTGACTCGTAACCTGCCACAGGTGCAAAATAAACCATTATTTGACTGGTTAGTCACCCTTTATGAAATCTGGAAATTTCTGGATGAAAAAGCGATCCACTATTCAACTTTGCTGGGCTGTGGCGAACTAATGAAGACCGGCTGTACGACGACAACCGATCATCACTATCTTTATCCAAAACAGATACAAATGGATATACCATCCATTCAGTTTGAGGCTGCTGCGAAATTGGGGATACGTTTTTGCCCGACCCGTGGATCCATGTCTCGCAGCCAAAAAGATGGCGGTTTACCCCCGGATAGTGTTGTACAGAATGAAGAGCTGATTTTGAAATATAGCGAGGAAGTCGTTCAAAAATTTCATGATCCATCTCCCTTATCCATGCAGCAGATCCATTTGGGCCCCTGTGCGCCATTCAATGTCACGCCCGAGCTGATGAAAGAAACTGCAAATTTGGCGCGAAAGTACGGTGTCCGATTGCACACCCACCTGGCTGAAACAAAGGATGAAGATGAATATTGTCAGCAGGTTTATGGCAAACGCCCGCTGCGATTGATGGAAGATTTAGATTGGTTAGGAGACGATGTCTGGTATGCGCATGGTGTCCATTTTAATGATGAGGAATTAGAGTTATTAGCAGAAACAGGCACTGGCGTCGCCCATTGTCCGGCTTCCAATATGCGACTGGGATCCGGTATCGCTCGAATTCCAGAGATGTTGAAACTGGGCATTCCGGTCGGACTGGCAGTAGACGGTTCAGCCTCCAATGACAGCTCGGATATGGTCGGAGAGATGCGACAGGCACTGTTGCTTCATCGGGTAAATTCTGGCGCTGACGCGATTACCGCTGAACAGGTGCTGGAAATGGCGACATTGGGATCTGCTCGACTTTTAGGCAGGACCGATATTGGCTCTCTTGAAATCGGCAAGGCAGCCGATATTGCGATTTTTGAACTTGACAAATTGGAATATACCGGCGCGCTTTCCGATCCCTTGGCTGCTTTAATTTTTTCCGGCATTAATCACGAGGTGGACACGACAATTGTAAACGGAAAGATCGTGGTAAAGAATGGCAAATTGGTTCAAGTTGATGAAAGTGAAATTATCAGCAAGGGGAATAAAATCGCTGCGAATATGTTAAACAAGGCGGCTGAGGAAAAATGATTTATGACTTTTGCTTATTTAGTGCCGGATCGAAAATAATATTTTCGCCACCGGAGGTAATAAAATATGAAAGTTAAATTAAATTGCGTGACAACGAAGCACCAGGCAGCCGAAAAAATTTGGGAAAAATTATCAGTTTTGACACCAGAACAAGAATTGAAATTTTGGCAGGAGAAATCTATCGCATTAAAGAAGAAAAAACAAGGGCTATGGAAAAAGCTGTTTACACTATTTTTCCTTGAGATTCGCATACCTACAAGATTTTTAAAACCTTGGAAGTCTCGAAATTATGTCTTGACATTCCAATAAAATCGTATTATATTAAGACCTAAATTCAGATTTAAATACGGAGCCGTTGAATGAAAACCATAAATATTTCAAATGATATCATACCTCTTGGTGAATTCAAAACAAATTTATCCAAATGGTTAAAAAGCATTCAAAATACCGGGCATCCTTTAGTCATCACTCAAAATGGCAGACCTGCTGGCGTTCTATTATCACCCACTGAATATGATGCAATGATGTATCAAAAATCGTTTGCTGATTCCGTAAAGAGAGGAATTGCCGATGCTGAAGCTGGACATATCTACACAACCATTGAGCTACGAGAAGAACTGGCAAAAAGAAGATCTAAGAGGAATTCTAAGTGATTGTAATATGGACAGATGAGTCTTTAGAAAAATTATCAGAAATTGATGAATTTATTGCCCGAGATAACCCACAACGAGCAAAAAAAAATGTTGAATTTCTAATAAAACATGGGGAATCAATTGCGCAAAATCCATCCATTGGTCGGGTGGTTCCAGAAATATCAAATCCAATAATTAGGGAAATGATTGTAAATAATTATCGAATTGTATACAAGATCAAACAAAACAAAATTGAAATTCTTACCGTATTTGAAGGACATTGATTGCTTCGTATTGAAGAAATTGACATAGATTGAAACAAAATTACCAACCTTTCAAAGTTGATAATCCTAATTCTTCTTTTTCTATCCACAATAAATCGACTGCTTTTGCCCAACATATCAAAAACTTAAAAACAATTTTTTCAGCAAACCCAATCAATTGTAACTAATTTACTTATGAAAAGTAACAAACCAGATTTCTTTCGAGAAAGCTGGTTTGTTTATAACTTTGGAGTGAATTCACTATGTGAATTTAAATCCAACCAATCCGCAAAAATGATGAAAAATGAATCCTAAAAACATAACTCTTTATGCTTCGATTGCAATCGTACTTCTGATTTCTTACAATCGATGGACGTTTCGTCCCATTACCCATGAACCTGGAATAATTGCATCACATAATCCCATTCAGCAAAATGTTACCAATATTGAACCATTTGACTATAAAAAATTTAGAATCACGCCATTGGCGAAATTTAGCGCCGAGGCACGGGTATTGAGCCGAAAACGCTACTATTTCGGTCGAGCTGCCAAACTGGTTCCGATCGATTTGGCATTAGGTTGGGGACCTATGTCCGACGAAAGAATTTTAAAGTCAATAAAAATCAGGCAATCAAATCGATTTTATTTCTGGTTTGTGAAAAAATTTCCCATTCCAAAACAGGATATTATTTCCCATAGCGCTAATATGCACTTAATTCCGGCCAATTCCGATATTCGAAGCAAAATTAAAAAAGCCAGAAAAGGTGCATTAGTAAAATTCAGCGGTTACCTGGTAAAAGTCGAATGTGATGATGGCTGGCACTGGAATAGCTCCTTGAAGCGGGATGATGCGGGAAGCGGGGCTTGTGAGTTGGTTTGGGTTGAGGAATTTGATTTTCGATAAATAGTTTTTGAGCAATTTTTTAACCATTAGTGTCTTTCGAAAAATACAAATTTTGATGAACAAAATCGATAATACTTCTCTGCGTAACTTTGCGTTCTCTGCGTCTCTGCGTTGAAGGATTTTTATGAGACATCTTTTGTCAGTGGATTCGAAATGACAATCTTCAAAAAAATTGATAGTTTTGATTTAACAAAAAAAAGGAAAAGACAATGAAAAAAATACGACTTCATTTAATGCTGATTTTTTTACTTTCATTATGCCTGGGAGCATTTTCAGCAACTGATGCTGATAACAGGAAAGATGACACGGGAAATTTAACCATCCCCTGGGACGAGTTCAAAAAATTATTACGCATCGATGAAAAGGATATTGTTATCTCCCTGGAAACATTCCAGAAGTTATTAGCACAAACAGGAATGAAACTTCCCCCGAAGCACGTGGTCAGGGATGGAAACGTTGTATTAAGCCGTGAAGAATTTAATAAGCTGGTGAATCAGATGAAACCGCCATCTGGAACGGATCTGCAGCCTCCATTCGATTATCTAATCACCAAAGCCATATATTCAGGCAAAATGAAGCAAGAAAATTCTGATTTTATGGGAATGTTTCATATCCATGTACTCAAAGAAGGCAAATATTTAAAAGTTCCCATCCTGCCGCAGACCATTGCCCTGAAAGATATCAGCATAGATGAACAACCGGCATTAATTGTCACTGAAAGCGGCTATCACAAAATAGTGATCTCAAAGCCAGGCGAATATGTCGTGACAGCTAGATTTTCGTTAAAATCATCCCTTAAAAAAGGCCCACATAAAATCGATCTTTCGATTCAACAAACCCCGATCACGCTTCTCAATTTAGAACTGCCGTTACAGGATATCGATGTCGAAATTCCGCAGGCACAACAATTACTGACCAGCGCTAAAAATAATACAACCACTGTTTCAGCGATTATCACCCCAGGAAGGTTAATGAGTATCCGATGGAGAAAAAAAATTGCTGTTCAGGAAAAAATACCGCCCAAGCTTTACTGTGAAGTGTACCATCTC
>CBFDBN010000343.1:0-4868 GCA_965603055.1 uncultured bacterium
GAATGGGTGCCAGTTCTAACCAGAATAACTTCATTAAGGGAGTGCCATCTCAGGCAGTGTGTTAACCTGGATTGATGATAGGAATGGTAACAGCGATGTCTATGCTTGTATTATTGATCCTGATGTTAATCCTAATAATCCAGTTGCCAGTATTTTAGATAGATTAACTACTTCAGATTTGGATATGCCTAAAAAGGTTGAAATCTGTCAAAATTATCCCAATCCCTTCAATTCCGAAACGATGATTGAATACAATGCACTTGAAGCGACCGATATTTTTATTAAAATCTTTGATCTTTTGGGCAGGGAGTTGTCACTTTAGTTGATAAAAATAAGATGCCCGGATACTATACAGTAAGTTGGAATGGACAAGATAAGAATGGGGATAATCTGGCTAGCGGTGTTTATTATTATCAAATTGCAGCAGGGGAACAAAAGCAAAAAAGAAAGATGACTATGATTAGATAAGCAAAAAAAATCTGCCCGAGTCATAACACTCGAGCAGATCAACTAACATTAAATCACATCGCATCACTACCCTAAAACATTTTCAATCATTTTGCACTAAAAATCTAAACACTTTAAAGCATCAGTAATCAATCAATAACTCCTCTCATGCCCTTCAACATGATTGGGACAAAATGTCTTCCCGGTTTTCCGATCAAACGCAATCGGTGTTCCGTGGACCGGGCAGGTGGGAATTTTGCCGTCGGCGAACATTTCGGGAGTTAATTGTTCGGGAAACTGGTCGCTGCCAACTGCCAGGCTTTCAGCATAAGCCAGGGTCAGCGCGGTTTCAACGATAATCTGGTTGGCGCAGCATTGGCAGGCTTCGGTCTGTTTGTTCAAATCGAAATATTTTGGAATTGCCAGGGCAGAGAACAAACCGATAAGGAAGAAAATGACCAGCGTCATTTTTGCGACAATGAGTATCTTTCTTTTTTTCATATCGCCACCTCTTCAGCTTGATTAATTTTGAGACCAGGGAAAGGGGAATTTCATTTTTGAAATCAGCAATTTGTGTGCCAGATATATTTTTATTGCCTGATTTAAATATGAGTTCTAAATAAAAACCATTTTTTGTCCCGTCCTGAATTTTCCTATTCCATAACGTTGTGTCTACTAATAAAATATAACAGAACTGAAATGAAAATGTGATTTAGAACAAAAAAATGAAAAAATGTTTATGGTGAGATAAAAAAGTAGAAAAGTTGTTTCATTCGAAAATAATTGACTCATTCTATTACAATTTGTCGGAAGAATGTTTTTGGGATTCATCAAGATTTTGACAGCAATCTAAAATGAGCTGCATGGTCGGTTTTTCGATATTTGTTTCAGATTGAATGAGGTCTTTTTCAAATATAAAGAATCCTTGTTCCCAGAACGCCATTTGTTTAATGGCATCCTCTCCATCCGCACCGTTAGAATGTGCCCAGGTGATTCTGCCTTCGTAAAACGCGACCCTCCCGGCAAAGTTTTGGTGATGCACTTTTAGCATTCCGGTTTTATGGTTCATGTTTAACATTTGAAGTGTCTCAATCAATTGGAAGGCTTCCAGCTTACCGATTATTGACTGGTTGGCTTTCAGGGTTTGTTTGGTTAATAATTCATAGCGTTTGATGAGCGTTTCAATTCGGGTACACAATTCCCGATTGGATACGGTGACCGGAACAATGGCATCGACTCCGCTTCGAAAACCATTGATACGAACTTCTGAATTATCATCGTCGGCAATCAAAATAAACGGCGTTACCGATAGCTGGTCATTCTGGCGAATCATGTAACAAAGTTCAATACCATCTAATTTGCCCAATTGCGTGGCAGACAGGATTAAATCGGGTTCAGCTTCGCGGGTCAATTCAAAACCAGCTTTTCCATCGATAGCGGTGATTATCTCAAAATCATTTGCTTCGAGAATGCTTTTGAACTGATCAAAATGTTCGTTTATTTCCATAATGAGTAAAATGAGCTTTTTTTTCATGATCGACTGGCCTCTAATGTTGCTGTATCGGAATTTCAAAGTTTATTTAAAAAATACTATAAAGAAACTTACAAGGAGTAACAGAGTTAACAGAGATTCACGGAGAAATTTTTAGATGTATTATTTGGCGGTGATAAAACTCCGTTTAAACTCTGTTTCCTCTGCCTCTCCTTGTAGGGGAATTACATCAGGATTACAATTTATAAACCAATAGTATATTTCAAAAACCACCCCTCTATATATTGTGGGTATGTGGATAACTTGTGAACAAGTAGATAACTTTTTAATATAGTTTCTGATTTATTGATTTGTTCAAAAAATAAAATGAAATTTTGTTAACTCAATATATTGGTGATCATTAAGTACCTATTACAATATTTAGTTTTTTTAAAACGATGCTATGTAACTTTATAAAAAATAATTCATAATGGCGATGACTTAAAATGTTAAAATCATGAAAAATTTAAATTGTAAAATACATAAATGTAAGTAGCTTTAATCCATTAATTTTTTTAGAGATCATACCAGCTTAGCTAATAGTTTTTATGTGGATATTTTTTACAATCATCGATTTAACAATGTGGATAACTTTTCAGTTATCCACATTGGTCTGGCTTGTTCAAACTGCTCCATGATTAACTTTTTTGATAATCGCTTTTATTTTTTCAACCATTTGCTGTTGTAATTCAAATGGATCGAGACTGTCTTTAATACGCTGGAGTCATTTTTTGGTTTCTGCTGGAATAAATTCTGACTCCAAAATTCGTTGAAATGGTGTTTTGGGTACATCAAACTTTGTGATCGCTTCGAGTTGGCGCTGATCCACGATGATGTCGATCTGATCTTTTATCCCCTCAGTCACATTATCTAAATCCAGAGTTTTTAATTTATCAAGATCGTATTTTTGTTCCGGTAAAATACGAATGAGTAGCTTTTGATTTTGTTAAGGGTAGAGTGATAAAACAAAGCCAAAGGTTGACAACAGCGCCAGGGAAAGGATTGAAATGCTTTTTGATTTCATTATGTTACTGCCTCTTATAACCTTCTGGAAATAAAAAAGCATCCAGATTTTTGCTTTACTAATAATTTTTTATTATATAAAAAAAGTTTAAGCGTTTGGATGCTTTGATACAATATACACCTGAATTTTGAACTTTTCAAGTGATAATTTAAATTTTACATTTATTTCGCCCACGCAAAAATTTAATCAATATTACCTCCATTCCATCGTCATGTTTTACAAAATCAACTTTGTCCACCAGAACCGACATCAAATAGACGCCGCGTCCACTGGTTTTTTTGATGTTTTCCTGTTTGAGCGGACTGGGGAGTTGTTTATAGTTGAAGCCAGTTCCTTTATCTTTTATTTTCAATATCATTTGATCTTTGTGGATATGAATTTTCAAATCTACAAATTGATCGGGATTTATTTTATTGCCATGGACGATTGCATTGGCTAAGGCTTCGGAGAGAGCGGTTGATAGCTCACTTTTTGTCCGAGCCGAACAACAATTATTGTTCTCAAGCAGCTCATCAAATTTCTGAACAGTTTTAGTAATCTGGTTAGTAGAGCTTTTAATCTTAAAATAAAAGGATTTGACTGGTCTTTGTCCATCGGAGGAATGTGTGCTATTGTTTCGCATAGCTTCATCGCAGAATTCAGTTGAAAAATTATTCATAATTTGAGTATACGTTATTACCATTTCCATGAGTTGTAATTAATTGTTATCTTCATCGTAATACCAGTAAAAACTTGGTTTAATTGAATAGTTTGAAAATCTCTTCTTCTGGGATTAATCCCGATCTAATTCAATTTATCATTTGTGATTGTGCTTACGTTAAAAAGCTAACTTTAGCCTTCTATACGAATTAAATTTCAAATTGATTCAAAATTTCTTGTGTTCTTATGAAACAATGCATCAATTTACAACAAAATTTAAATTTTTCAAAATCAAAATTAAATTTCAAATTCTTGACAAAGTTAGGAGCTACATCATGGAATAGTATGAATTTTATCACGCTTATTTTTCAATTAGTTATTAAAAATTAATTTAATTTAACTTAGAAGAAAGAAATAGTTATTTTCTTATAACATCAATTGCTTAAATCTATTTTGGCACTTAAATTGCTCAGTTATTTTCAGTTATATTTTCTTCATACATCGAACCTAACTTGGGATCATTATGAAAAAATTAATTTTCGCTGCCGTGCTTATTATTTTATCAATAATACCGATCGCTGTTTTTTCCTTTTCTCTTAATACGATCGATGTTGATCTTCAATTATTTATTCCAGATAATGGCGTAATATTCTTAAACGATATCGATCTTGTCAACATTGATAAAGCCCCAGTCCTGTTTGGTATTACAATTACCAGCAATTATTCCGATCCGATTGAAATTCAACTCGAAATTGGGGTCAAACGAAATCAGCAAGATATCATCACAGGTATGACTTACCCCTTTACAATCCAGCCCGGTGTAACTTACCTGACCAATCAAGATTTGGGGATAAATCCTAATTTTTCTTACACGGATATCAATTTGGGTGAGCTTGAAGAAATTGTCTATGCAACTGGAAAATTGCCAGCAGGACAATATGAATTCTTTGTGAGGGTTTTAATAGATCAGTCGAATGTAGATGAAGACATAAAAATACTTACGATTTCTAATCCTCCTACAGTGCTTGATTTACTGTCTCCCGGGCAACCGGCTGAGAACATTAATTTAATGGAGATTTCCACAACGTTGCCATTTTTCTTATGGCATTCCAATGCATCCAAATTCAGAATTACGATCTGTGAAAAATTACCAACCAATAGCTCTCCAGCCGATGTAATGAACAATGAACCGCGATGTCAAGAGACGCAAGAATTTGAAGAAAATCT
>CBFDBN010000344.1:0-4865 GCA_965603055.1 uncultured bacterium
ACCTTTTGACATTGGCGTTATATTGTTTTTGGGTAGAGCAATAGATTGAGACAAGCTTGTTCACCTTTTCTAGTTGTTTCTGATATTAAATTTGCGTAACACAAATCCGCCTATGACTTTATGCGTAAAATTAAGCTTTTTTTAACGCAAAGAACGCAAAGCAGACGCAAAGAGCGCAGAGTGATTTAGATTTCAATTAATTCCTTTGCGAGCTTAGCGACTTCTTAGCGATCTCTGCGTTTAAGTTCTTGACAATAATTAATCGGTAAGCCTTTATAATACCAAATCATCCCTTAAGTCGACGCCAATTGCCTATAGCGGACCCCCAACAGTTTGGGTGCAATAAACCTCTCGCAAACAGGATGTTTGCGTTACAGTCGATCTATTGCTTCCGTTTCTTGAAACCAAATAAATTTTTTCTTAACATGGCTCGAATATCTGTTACCATTGCTGATCGTTCATCGTCTCCCTGCTCGATCCTGTTAAAATATTCAATAGTAAATATGAAGAACAGGCAGATAATCAGGCAGGAAAATCCTGCTACAATAGTGGTCAGCATTGTTTTGGGACTGGCTTTTCGGATTGGAATCACGGCTTTGTCGAGCACCTGAACGCTGGGTGTGTCTTTGGCTTCCTGAATTTTTGCCTGTTCATATTCTGGTAATAGAAATTCTAAAATTTTTTCCTGCATGGCGACTTCACGGAACAATCGCAAATACTGCAACCCGATTTCTGGCACGTCTTCAAATGGAAGAAAGAAATCTTTCGATTGATTAGCGTTTGGATTATTTTTATCAAATTTCGCACCATATTTGAACTCATCGTATCTTGATTGTAACTCACTCAGTTCATTTTGCGCCCGGATCAGATCTGGGTGGGTATCGTTGACATATTTTCTTAAGACACCGACTTCGACCTCTTTGGTGACGATCTCTGCCTTCAATTCGGCTGCTACTGTAATGGCTGCTGCAGTTTGCTCTGGCAGAGCAATAGCGCCATTTTGTTGTTGAAATTGTTTAAACTCTTCTTCTGCCTGGCGAATGTCTTCCAGATTTTGATGATAACGCTTTTCGATGAAAATACGAGTATTTCTCGCCTTTTCAACTTTGAGCTGAGTATTCACCCGGTCCAGATCTTCAATGAAAAAATTCGCCATATCTCTCGCCAGTTTTCTGGCTTCATCTTTCTCTTCTTTGGTGGCAAAGTAAGGCGTTTTGGCTCTGGTACCAAGGGTTATTGTGCCTTCCTCATTGATATCAACCGTTACAAATCCCTGCAATGCCCGGATTGTTTCTTCTATATTTCGGGTTTGAAAGCGTTCCATTAAATTGAATTTTTGGGCAACAGCTTCCATCACAGTTCGGCTGTTTAAAATTGCTAAGAATGTATTCACTTCGTCTGAAATTCCACCAAATCCCATGCCAAAACCGCCCATTGGCAAATTACTTAATATCGATGATAATCCAAGCCCGCCAGGCTTTTCCCGGGGTGGGAGAATTGTTGTGCTCGCAACAAAAGACCGAGGCACAATAAAACAAAGCGTACCGGCAATTATACAGACAACAAGAAAATTGATGATGAGGAATCTTCTCCATTTAACGATGACATGCAGATAATGTATCAGACTGACTTCTTTTTTTTCCATGTTTTGTACCAGCTTTGAAGTATTATTGTCAGATTTTTAGATTAAAGGGATTGTTTAGAATTTAATGAACGATCACTGATTCCATCTCTCCGAGCGATGGAATCAGTTCAACGATACATCGAGATTTTACCTTTGCAAGGCTAATATGAACACACCGATGGTTGTCAAACTCGCTACAATTTGGACATAATCTCTAATTGTTTCTCGAAGCGTGCCAGGAACGATTACGGTATCGCCGCTCTCGATGATGACATCCGCACCTTTTTCAGTTTTTTTTGTTTTTGCTCGAACTGTTTTAATGCCTTTTATTCGCCCCATTTCAACGGTTCCACCAGCGATTCCGACATAATCAATGGCATGGAAACCGACAAAAAATGGGTAACTTCCCGGTAAATATACTGCTCCCACGACATAGACATATTCTCTTGTCGATGGCGCAAAAATTACATCGCCGTCCTCTAAAATTAAATCAGCGTTAGAAGGCAAATCGTCTTTACTGCCAGAAAGGTTTATTTTTACAATACTCTTTTTACCTTCTGCGGCATTACGCACCAGGTAAATATGTGAGACATCAATTTTTTTATTGAGCGCATCCACGCGTAAAAGAAAATCTTCAATTGTCTCTCCATCGATAATTTGATAAATACCTGACTTATCCATGATCCCGTTAATGGTGACTGTTTTCCTTGAGAGATCAACAGGTGGAACGTAGATGACATCCCCGCCTTGAACATAAATATTGGTATTCAAATTCCCCTGGTGATAAAACTCAAATAGATCACATGTATCATAACTGCCATCTAAATGTCGGATCGAAACCTGTCGTTCATCGGCCCAATCGGTAATCCCGCCAGCTCGTTCAATCATAACCGAAATTCGGTCAATTGGCTGCGCCATATAAGTCCCCGGCGTTTCAACCTCCCCCAATACGTGCACCCGCATATTTCGCATTTGTACTAAATTTGCCTGTACTGCACTATTCGATTTATACTTCTTTTTACCTTGTTCGAGTACCATTGTTTTTACTTCGGTTAATGATTTATTACCGACATCAAAAGTCCCAATAGAAGGGACAATCATTTTACCTTCAGGTGTTACTACAATAGCTGATGGTAAATAACCTTCTCCAGTAATATTCACATAAAATAGATCACCAGGGCCGACAAGGTATTCATCCGGATTAACTGCTTCCTCCAGGGCTTGAATGGTTGGTTCCAACAGTCCCATTTTTTCGAGCGAAAACGGCTGTTCCCCCTGTTTTAATTTCTCTTTCTCTTTATCGGTTTTAATTTTTACATCTGTCTTAAAGTCAGGTTTAACAACCTGGGCGTAAACAGTACCGCTTAATATATAAATTCCAACCAGTAATAATGTGAATATCATTGATAATATGATTCGATGATTCAAAATTGCCTCCGTCACAGGGATTTTTCTATAACTGTTTTAAAAAAGTCTGGTAAATATAAACATCAATGCTTTAAAAGTCAAGCATAATTTAAGAACAAGCCTTATTAATCCTTGTAAGATTTATAAGGGATTGATCCCAAATTTGTAGAATGAACATAGCTTCACAAATTGAAAATGCGCCGTTTTTGGGGAGCCTTGATTAATGAAGTAATTCCCTTACAATTAGAAGCGAAGCAAGCGGAGTTTAAACGGCGGTCTATAACCGCCAAGTAATCCATCTCCAAAAAATCTCTGTGAATCTCTGTTTACTCCGTTGCTCCTTGTAAGCTTTTTTTATTGTATTTTTGACACAAACTTTTAAATTCCGATACAGTAAATTAAATTATTTTTAAAAACCACTTGCAAATTATTCTTTTAGTTCTTATCTTTTATCTTATGATTTTTAACGAAATGAAATTAGAGGGTCGGGTCATTTTGGCGCCGCTGGCTGGTATATCAGACTCCCCATTTCGCAGTATTTGCCGAAGTATGGGAGCAGCGATGGTCTTCACAGAAATGATTAGCGCCGATGGATTGTTTCAAAAAAATTCAAGAACATTAGATTACCTGTTTTTTCGTGAGAATGAACGACCAATTGGATTCCAACTTTTCGGATCTGATCCCAATGTTTTTGCCAGGGCTGTAAAATTTGTAGAACAGTATCAACCCGATTTTATTGATTTGAATTTTGGCTGCCCGGTAAAAAAAATTGTCAAACGAGGTGCCGGCGCTGCGCTTTTAAAGGATATTGATCGACTCGAAAAAATTACCCGGGAAGTCGTAAAACATGCTTCGAAACCGGTACTGGCAAAAATCAGGAAAGGATGGGATGAAAAGACGATCAATGCCCTGGAAATGGCGAAACGATTGGAACAGTGCGGCATCGATGCAATTACCATCCACCCTCGTACCCAGTCTCAAGGATATCGAGGGCATTCAGATTGGCAAACCATTAAATTGATTAAAGAAAGCGTTTCGATACCAATCAGTGGCAGCGGTGATGTGAGGTCAGCGGAAGATGCAAAAAGAATGATCGATGAAACTGGCTGTGATCTGGTTATGATCGGAAGGAGCAGTTTGGGCAATCCCTGGATATTTAGAGAAGCAAATTATTTTATCAAAACTGGTAAAAAATTACCACATCCTTCTTTGGTGGAAAAATTGAACCTGATTCTGAATCATTTAGAAGATATGATTTCGATAAAAGGCGAGACAAAAGGATTGCATGAGCTGCGGAAACATCTTGGCTGGTATACCAGGGGGCTTCCCAATAGCGCGAAAATTCGCGCAGAGTTATTTCGACTTAAAAATAAAATTGAAATTAGAACCTGTTTAATAAAATATTTCGATGATATTGCTGCTTATGAACCGATCTAAATATAAAATCCCTGTTAAACGATCATTTAAAAATGTCTGGCACCGTATGTTTGATAGTTGATTCCCAATGTCATTAAGCTAAGCCTACTGATTTCATTGCTCGGAGCGATGGAATCGGTAAATAATCCCTTATCATAATGACATTGAGTTGATTCCGAAAAATCTATGATTCCGTTTTTTTTAATCAAGAAGACATGAACAAATAAAAAATTTAACAGGAGGTATTATGAATCGCAAAAAAATTATCATCATGGGGGCTGCCGGGCGAGATTTCCATAATTTCAATTTAAGATTCAGAGAAAATGAAGAATTTGAAGTTGTTGCCTTTACAGCGACCCAGATCCCGGATATTGAAGGACGAAGCTACCCGGCTGAATTAGCTGGCAAATTATATCCC
>CBFDBN010000345.1:0-4841 GCA_965603055.1 uncultured bacterium
CCCGAAGTTTATCACGGTACTGGTAAAAAAGGTAACTTTTTTGAAGGGTGGTTCTTCAAAATTGTTGATAAAGCAAAAAATAACATTTATGCATTTATTCCTGGCATTTCACTGGGCAACGATCCTCACGCTTTTATCCAGATACTTGACGGACAGACGCATCAATCCGATTATATCCGCTTCCCTGTGCAAGATTTCAAGGCTTCATCGAAAAAATTGGAGATCCTGATCGGTGATAATATTTTCACTGGGACTAATCTTCAAATAAATATCCAAACAGATAACAGACTCATAAAAGGAAAATTGAAATTCAGTCAATTAAAACCATGGTCGATTCGAATTACATCGCCTGGCGTGATGGGTTGGTATGCGTTTGTTCCGTTCATGGAATGTTTTCATGGCGTTGTCAGTTTCGATCATGTGACTCAAGGTGTGCTTTCAATAAATGGAAATGATTTTCAGTTCGACAACGGTAGAGGCTATATTGAAAAAGACTGGGGGAAATCATTCCCCAGCGCCTATATCTGGATCCAATCAAATCATTTTGAGCAGCCTGGTGTCAGTCTGATGGCTTCGGTGGCAAAAATTCCATGGTTAACTGGTGCTTTTCGAGGTTTCATTATTGGTTTATTCATCAATGGAAAACTGTATCGATTTACCACTTATAATGGCTCAAAATTAAGCTATTTGAGTTTGACCGATTCCCAGGTTCAATTGCAAGTATCGAACAAAAAATTTCAACTGAAAATCGAAGCCATGCGAACAGAAGGTGGATTGCTTAATGCCCCGTATCATAAGCAAATGTTAACACGGATTTCTGAAACGTTAAGTTCTCAAGTAAAAGTTGATCTATATCAATTTAATGAGGATGATAATTTTGTAATTTTTTCAGGTAAAGGAAATCCTGCAGGTTTGGATGTGAATGGCAAGTTGGAAGAGATTATTGACTCATAAAATGATCTAACAATAATGAAATTCATGCTATAACTAAATTCTTATTGCAATTTTGATCTAAAATTATTACATTATTTTAAATTACAACAATTTTCTTACATATTATTCTTCCATTGAGAAAATAACTTCGGATATTATCATGGCACAAGATAATTTAAAATACATGAACCGGGAGATTAGCTGGCTTTCATTTAATTGGCGAGTTTTGCAGGAAGCGGCTGATCCGACCGTTCCGTTAATTGAACGATTCAAATTTCTCGGTATCTATTCATCAAACCTCGATGAGTTTTATCGGGTTCGAGTGGGCTCGCTGCAGCGGATGATTGATGCGGGAATTAAAACTAAAACTATTTTCGGTGGAACGCCCAAAAAAATCTATAAAGCCATTCACGACAAAGTCGTTTTCCTGGGAGACAAATTTGATAAGGTTTTTACAGAACTTCAAGAAGAGCTGAGAAAAGAAAAAATTTTCATCATTAACGAAACACAACTCAATGAAGAGCAGGAAAAATTTGTACAAAACTACTTCGAGCAGCAGGTTCGTCCCCGGTTGGTCCCGATCATGCTGGATTCGATTGCTGATTTCCCGTATTTAAAAAACCAGGTGATCTATCTCGCCATTCGAATGTCACGACAGGAAAATAAAGATGACGTGAAATTCGCATTGATTGAAATTCCTGCCGACGTCCTGCCGCGCTTCACTGTTTTGCCGACAAATGATGATAAAACCTATATCATCATGCTGGATGATGTGATCCGCTATGGACTGAAAGAAATTTTCGCTATTTTCGAGTATGATACTTTTGAAGCTTATACTATTAAATTAACTCGAGATGCGGAAATTGACATTGAAGACGATGTGACAAAAAGCTTCTTTGAAAAAATTTCAAAATCGATCCGAAAAAGAAAATTGGGACAACCAGTTCGATTCGTCTACGATCGAGAAATGCCTCATGATTTATTGAACTCCATTCTGACCCGTAGTAATCTCGAATGTTTTAAAAATGTGATTCCTGGCGGGCGCTATCATAATGCCAAAGATTTCATGAGCTTTCCCAATATCGGCTCTAAAAATTTGGAGAATAAGAAAGTACCTGCTTTACATCACCAGGCGTTTCAAAAGAACCAGAGTATGTTCAAAGCAATTAAGGAAAAGGATATTTTGCTACATTTTCCGTATCATTCCTTTCATCACATCATCGACCTGTTGCGGGAAGCGGCAATCGATCCCCAGGTGAAATCGATTAAAATGACAATGTATCGAGTGGCAACCAACTCCAATGTGATGAATGCATTGATCAACGCCAGTCAGAACGGCAAATCAGTCACTGCTGTGATCGAACTCCTGGCACGATTTGATGAAGAAGCCAACATTTATTGGACGAGAAAATTAGAAGATGAAGGCGTCAGGATTATTGATGGCGTCCCTGGGCTAAAAGTTCATGCCAAGCTATTGCTCATTGGTCGAGAAGAAGACGGGAAGACGGTTTATTATGCGAACATTGGCACTGGGAATTTCAATGAAAACACGGCAAAAATTTATGCCGATCATGCGCTGTTGACTGCTGATAAACGGATAACGAGCGAAGTGAATAATGTTTTCAAATTCCTGAAAAATAACTATAAAACGTTTGCCTATCGGCATCTGCTGGTCTCACCTTTTTACATGCGAAAACGAATCGACAAGCTGATTAAAAATGAAATTGAAAATGCGGTGGCAGGTAAAGAAGCCTATATGTACATCAAATTAAATAGCCTGGTCGATCGGGCAACGATCAATCGATTGTACGAGGCGAGCCAGGCCGGCGTTAAAATTAAAATGATCGTCAGGGGAATCTGTTCGCTGGTGCCAGGCGTTCCGGGAATGAGCGAAAATATTGAAATCATCAGTATCGTTGATAAATACCTGGAACACTCACGGATTTTTATTTTCTGCAATGGTGGTGACGAAAAATATTACATTTCTTCGGCCGACTGGATGATCCGAAACCTGGATAACCGAGTGGAAGTCGCAACACCGATTTATGATAAAAACATTCAAAGCGAGCTGAAAAATTACATAGAAATCCAATTTAAGGACGGCGTCAAAACCCGACGGATCAATGAAAAACAGACCAATCCCTATCGCCGACTCAAACTCAATCGGACGTACCGGACACAGGAAGATATTTATGAATTTTTGAAGGAAGAAAAATAACAATAAATAATTTATGGGAGATCCTGGTAATATAAGGGTATAAGGAATACCAGGGGAACGACCGATATTCTTTACCAAGGGCTATACGTCCATTCTGCTAAAAAATTAGCAGAAGTAAAAAAATTGCTGGAATAAATAGTTGCTGTAGTGGATGAATGGGGCATTGGAGTGCTGGAATATTGGAATTGGAATCATTACTGATTCTTACGATTTAATACAACAACATCATTACTCCAATCCTTCAATATTCCACTTGATAGAGTTCTGCAAAATTAAGATTTTGGTGTCATTTCGAACGGAACGGAGTGGAGTGAGAAATCTGTATGTCCTGGAATATCAAGTGTTTAAATAGATTTCTCGCTCCGCTCGAAATGACACTCTTTCCTATTTTGCAGATCTCTAATTCCACTTGAGTAATAGGAGGAAATATGACTAAGATAGTTAAAGGGATTTTAACCTATTTCATTCTAATGACGATGATCTTAACTGGTTCATCATTGGCGCAAGAGACTAAATCATCTGAAAAAATGGAAAGATTAATTTTAGATCGAGCAACCGCAGCCCACTTCGCCAACCTCGCCCTCAATTGCATTCATAGAGAATACCCCAACAAGCTCGATCATGTGATGAATGACGAAAAAGAAGTGCAGAGTCCACAAGCGCTGCATCCGGCGTTTTATGGCTGTTACGATTGGCACTCGGCGGTGCATGGGCATTGGATGCTGGTTCGATTGCTAAAAATGTTTCCTGGAATGCCAGAAGCAAAGCAAATTCGAGCAGCGATTAATAAAAATTTGAGTTCGGAGAATATTCAAACAGAAGTGGCATATCTCCATCAGCCGAGTCGAAAATCGTTTGAGCGGATGTACGGCTGGGCATGGCTGTTGAAACTGGCTGAAGAACTTCACAGTTGGGATGATCCTGACGGCAAACGATGGTCGAAAAATCTTGATCCGCTGGCACAGGCGATTGCAGCACGTTACCTGGATTTTCTGCCACGACAGACTTACCCGATTCGTACCGGGGTTCATCCCAATACAGCATTTGGTCTATCTTTTGGTTTGGATTATGCTCAGAAGGTAGGTAATCAAGAATTAGAAAATTTGATCATTGAACGAAGCCTGACCTATTATGCAAATGATCTTGGCTGTCCTGCCGAATGGGAGCCCGGCGGCGAGGATTTCTTTTCACCCTGTTTATTAGAAGCCGATTTGATGCGTCGAGTTTTGCAACCTATTAAATTTATTGAATGGTTTCACCGCTTTCTGCCAAATTTAGCCGATGGTGAGCCGAAAAGCCTGTTGGAACCTGCTGTCGTGGGTGATCGAAGCGACCCGAAAATTGTCCATCTCGATGGTTTGAATCTGAGTCGAGCCTGGTGTATGAAAGGAATTGCTTTGGCACTGCCAGAAGATGATCCTGCTAAAAAAATACTTCTCGGATCAGCTCAGAAACATGCTGAAGATGCCCTGGTAAATGTCGCCAGTGGCGATTACGTGGGAGAGCACTGGCTGGCATCGTTTGCGGTATTTATGTTATCGATGGCAGAATGAGTGGAAGAAAAGTAAGCGGTCTTGAAAAAGTTATTCGACTGTTTGCATTTACAGATGCGTGTTACTTGATGTTAGATACTGGATATACTTTGCACGGGCATAAATTGAACTTTTCTGTCATTCCTGACGAAGCGAAG
>CBFDBN010000346.1:0-4826 GCA_965603055.1 uncultured bacterium
CTTGCACATTTTTAGATTTTCTTTTATCAATTAAAGCTAATTTCACTTTCTGATTTACTAAATATTCAGCACTTTCAGGAAGCTCAATTAAAATTTTATTTCCCTTTTTTTGTACAATTGCTTCAATTTCCAAAGCTTTCATTTTATAATACCTCTCTTTAGAGTTAAAGATTAACTATAGTACTTCAACATAAAATCGAAAAATAATTTATTCTATTTATCTTTCTATCCAGCCATACGAACGCTTCTTCCATATTATTAAATGACCTAACTCTCCCATTTATAATATCCTGTTTAGCCTTCTTGATACTTTGTTGAACATTCTCCTGTCGATAGATATCATAGCTCATTTGAAGGTCTAATAATTCTTGATAAATTTTATAACGATACATCGAATCTGTTGGGTTGTTTCTATCTGTTGGAGAAAAATTGTTTTAAAAATATACTTTTGAAATACTTCGAATATTATCCATTACAATATATAAATTAAAATGAATTTTGTCAAGACATTATTTACTCATTGTATTTTCCGTTTTAAAAAAAGATTTGTTTCTTTAATGAAATTTTCTTATCTTCTCTCCGAATAATTTTCTGGCTTGAGTGTATCAAGGGTTGAAAAGTGAGTTCAATGTATGACAAAAGAAGATGAAATTGACGAACGTTCTATCATTCTCCGCTGCCAGAATGGGGATAAGCAAAGCTATGGTCGCCTGGTAGAGAAGTACATGAAGCGAGCCTATTTTACAGCATTAGGTTTGGTTGGTGTCCATGAAGGCGCGCTTGATCTGTCCCAGGATGCTTTTGTGCGGGCTTATCGGTCGATCAATAGACTGGATGCGAATCGAAAATTTTTTACCTGGTATTATCAAATACTGAGGAATTTGTGCTTCAATTATTTACGTGATACTGCCAGGCGAGCCCGCCCCTTTTCACAGGTCGGGGAAAATCAAATCGACAACATTGTTGATAGTTCCCAGGATTCATCTTTGCAGGTCGAGCAACAAGAACTGAAGGAAGCGATCTGGAAAGCAATGGATGAGCTGAAACCGCATGAACGAGAAATCATCATCTTGAAAGATTTTCAGGAGATGTCTTACAAAGAAATTGCGGAATCAATGGATTGTCCCATCGGTACGGTAATGTCTCGACTATTCACTGCAAGACAGGCGTTAAAGAACAAATTGGAGAGTTATTTCAATGACTGATCACGATAAAACATACAACAAAGCGCGATTTTATCAATTGCTGATGGGGGCAGTGGATCATGAGCTCACTTCATCCGAATTGAAAGAATTTAATCATCTTGTTGAAGCCAATCCTGGTTTCCGAAAAGAATTGGAACAGTATAAAAAACTGAAGGAGGTGACTCAAGCCATGAAATTTAAATCGCCACCAAAAGAGGTATGGGATAATTACTGGATGAATACCTATAATAAAACTGAGCGAGGTATCGCCTGGATTATTTTTTCAATCGGCGCAATTATCCTCATTACTTACGGTTTATTCAAAGCCGTTGAAGCCATCATCGCGGATCCGCAACTGGAGGGTATTATTAAAATTGGCATCATTGCAGTGCTTTTAGGACTGGTCATTTTGTTGGTATCAGTCGCTCGAGAAAAGCTATTCGTAAAAAAATCTGACCCATATAAGGAGATTCAAAGATGATCATTGTAACTTCAAGTGAAATCGCCGGGAAAAAAATTGTGAAAACGCTGGGACTTGTTCGTGGCAATACCATTCGTGCCCGCCATGTTGGCAAAGATATTCTGGCTGGATTTAAAAATATTTTGGGGGGAGAAATTGAAGAGTATACGAAACTGATGGCAGAAGCAAGGGAGCAAGCATTAGATCGGATGATGGAACGGGCAGAAGAATTAGGTGCCAATGCTATTATTGATGTCCGTTTTTCCACCAGTTATATCATGGGGGCTGCTTCGGAGATTTTGGCTTTTGGCACGGCAGTCCTCGTTCAGTAGTACCATCAGTCACAGTTTTATTGTAAGACTTTGTTTTGATTAATAGAGTACTGGAGAAATGGATTAATGGAGTGATAATATTATGGCTCGCATCACTCCAGAAATCCAATATCACCCAGAGCCAGATTAGCCTTTGGCGATTAACGTCAACCTAAAAGCGAATAACCGCTGAGGTCGCAGAGTAACGCAGAGAAAAAGAGAGTCAAATGTTAAATTTGAATATTTGCTTAATATCAGATGAAGTTGGAGTCCACCTTACTAATCTGATCGAGAAAAATCTACCTAAATTTAATCTTTTAGGTGGACTCCAACTTCACTTAACAATTAATAAAAAACACCGCGTTTCCTCTGCGGTCTCAGTGATCTTGGCGATTGAATAACATTAATTTTACCCAGGTTGAAGCCTATTGCCTTTAGCGGACTCTACCCTCCTACTTCATTCATTCCCAAAAAATCTCCAAATATCCAGCACGTTTGTAAAAATCTAATTGACATCCACACATTTTTCCATTATATTATGACTCTTTCAAAATTAATAAAAAAAACGAGAATCGGGATTTGGATTTCGGGATTCGTGACCTTCATCTTATGAAATTCTATCGCGATAAGGCATTTTTTGTCTCATTATAATCATTGATTTAACAGGAAGTTACTAATCGCGATTTCTTAAATAACCTGAAGAAAAATACTATCCGATCAAAAAACACAGGAGACTGCCAGTATGCCTATCAAATTGCTCTTTTTAATTACCATCCAGCTTGTCTTTGTCGGTTTATTAGTTTACAACGCTCAAGCTCAAAGCCGCTATCCAGATTATTTTCCGGAAATGAATAAATACTTTTCAAATAAATCCTTAGGTGCAAATTTTGAACATGGGAATACTGTGTTCCGACTGTTTACGCCGAATGCCTTTGCTGTAACCCTGGTAACTTTTACGAATCATGATGATACGGTGGGATTAGAATACAAAATGAAGCGAGATGATGAAGGTGTGTGGGAATATGCCCTGCCAGGAGAACGATTCGGGCTTTATTATGGTTATCGTGTCAAAGGACCCAAAGGTAAAGCTTCGATGTTCGATCCAACTAAAATCGTTGCTGATCCCTATTCCAAAGCTGTTGTCACCCAAAACAATTATCTGCACCCGGCAAAAAGCATTATCATCGATACTAATTACGATTGGGAAGGGGACAACTGGATTAAGACTCCAATTCGAGACCTGGTTATTTACGAAACGCATGTACGTGACATGACGGCTCATTCATCATCAGGCACCAAACAGCCAGGAACATACCTGGGATTGGTCGAAGAAGGGAGAACTGGTGGAATCGATTACCTGCTCGACCTGGGAATTAATGCGGTGGAGTTGCTGCCCTGCCAGGAATTTGGCAATATCGAAGCCCCGTATGATGATAGTACCGCACAGACATTCAACGGCTGGAATCACTACGCTCGTAATCACTGGGGCTACATGACCTCGTATTTCTTTGCGCCTGAGTCGTATTATGCTTCAGGGGGAAACATGGTTCCAGATCACTATTGCGGAACCCACGGTCAGCAGGTCAAAGAATTCAAAGACATGGTAAAAGCCTTTCATAAAAAGGGAATTGCCGTGTTGATGGACGTGGTTTATAATCATGTTTCCAATTACGATCTTAATTCTTACAAATATATCGATAAAAAATATTACTTCCGCCTCGATTCAAAAGGTAATTTTTTAGCCAAAAGCGGCTGCGGTAATGATTTTATGACCGAGCGCCCCATGGCTCGCCGCATGATCATCGAAAGCGTAAAATACTGGATGACCGAATATCACATCGATGGATTTCGGTTTGACCTGGCTTATTTATTGGATGAAGAAACATGTCGCGAGATTATTAAAGAAGCCCGAAAAATCAATCCCAATGTCTACATCGTTGCTGAACCCTGGGGTGATGGCTATGCGCCAGATTATTTTTCCAAAATGGGCTGGTCTGCCTGGAACGATAAAATCAGGAACGGCGTGAAGGGACAGAATCCGTTTGATAATCCTGGTTATATTTTTGGGAAATGGGAGCGGGATAACAATCCAGAGACCATCAAAAGATATGTTGCTGGAACCTTGGTCAAAGATGGCGGACTATTTTTGAAACCAGAACATTCAATCAATTATCTCGAATCCCATGACGACCATACCTTCGGCGATTTTGTCCGAATCGGAACTGGTGCAGTCAAAGCCGAGGATCGCATCACGGATATCGAAAAGCATGTCCGATTGACCGAGCAACAGATGAAAATCAGCAAGTTGGGAGCGTTGTTTTTAATGGTCTCTCAAGGCGCTGTGATGATCGGCGAGGGGCAGGAATTTGCCCGCAGTAAAGTCGTTTCTAAAACCGATGCGCCTGATCCCCACCAGGGACAAATTGACCATAACAGCTATAATAAAGACAATGAAACCAATTGGATTAATTACGAGCATAGAGAAATCAATCGAGAACTATTTAATTATTACAAGGGATTAATTGCTCTGCGGAAAGCGCATCCAGCACTGCGACAGTCACAACGAAAGGATATTCATTTCCTGAAATGTGAAAATGAATTTGGTCTCGGATTCTGGATTGATAAAAAATCTTCTGGAGATACGTATAATTTTCTCGTATTGCTGAACGCTGATCCTAAAAATAAAATTAAATTCAAAATTCCCAAAGGGAAATGGTCACTGGTCGTGGATGGAGAGCGGGCTGGAGTTGATGTTTTAAAAGATGGATTCTCGGGTGACTTTGAAGTTCCCTCGACAACAGGATTCGTTTTTATCAGGTAATTGTAGGAGAAGTGGGCTAAAGTTGAAAGTGAGCAAAAGTATTTGAAGTA
>CBFDBN010000347.1:0-4811 GCA_965603055.1 uncultured bacterium
GTCCCGAACATCTCACAAAATTATCGCTGGAAGATTCGCTTCGAGGGATGCGGACTGTGCATCCTGATTCCATTATTGGAAAATCCATAAAAATTATCTCTGCAACGCTGGATGGCTCTCAGCTCGCTTTCAATCCTATGCAATTTTTAATGGGCTCAAGCCGGTCATTGTTTAGCGAGTCTGTTACTGAGCTTAAAATCTGTGGTATTCATAAAAAGACGTCCGCTTTCTCAGACAATCAATTCAGAGGCGGGATTATTGCCCCGATTAAGGCGTCACAAAATATTCCGCGACTCGGATTTTCCAGCGTCTGGGAGTTACTTGGCAGTACCGGAAAGGAAGACACGTATAGCTCACTATATGTGAGGGTGAAACGCATCCAGGACATGAAACCAGCCAGGGAAACCATCGAAAAAATGGGACTCCACGTCTTTTCGATTTCAGATCAGCTTGAGGAGTTTAAGCGTGGCTTTTTGATCATGGACTCACTGTTGGGCGCTGTCGGTACAGTGGCGTTGTTTGTAGCGGCGCTGGGCATTATCAATACCATGGTCATGTCCATTCTCGAACGTACCCGGGAGATCGGCATCATGAAAGCCATCGGCGGCAGCGAAAATGAAATCCGCATCATATTCTTTGTTGAAGCCGCCACCATCGGTTTGATCGGTGCTTTTTTCGGACTGATTCTCGGCTGGATCGTCACCCGCATTGCCAATGTGATCGCTAATTCCCAATTCCTGCCCAAAGGCGAGCCTCCAGTAGATTTCTTCTACTTCCCGCTCTGGCTGATTTTAGGCGCGGTTGCGTTTTCGATTGTGGTGAGTTTAGCGGCGGGCTTGTACCCTGCCAACCGAGCCGCTCGGGTCGATCCTGTGAAGGCTTTGCGGCATGATTGAATTATGCTACTCTATTTAAAATTTAAAAAATTTCTATTTGACATTTTAAAATTGTTTTTATATATTAGTGAAAAGTTGACGATCTGAAATCATTTGGAAATATAGTCCATTTGACTTAGAAAAATATTATGCCAACAGTTCTTCGTGTAGGCCCTTATCGTTTCTACTTTTTTAGTAATGAGGTAAATGAACCACCTCATATCCATGTAAAAGCAGGAAGGAATGTAGCCAAATTTTGGCTATCACCGATTGAGTTGGCGTCTAATTATGGGTTTAGAGCCCATGAATTAAATAAAATCGAAAACATTGTCGTTGAACATCAAATAGAGTTATTGGAGGCATGGGATGAGTACTTTAGCAGAGAGTAAAAGAAAAGCTCGAAAAGCGTACGTACCAACAACTGCTTTAGCTAAAACCATCGAATTTGACAATGAAATGATGCATGTTTCTTTAATTGATGGTCGTATTGTCAGCGTACCAATTATCTGGTTTCCATTATTATATGAAGCATCTTCAGAACAAAGAAAAAATTATGAAATTGGAGGCGGGGGAATCAGTCTCCATTGGGAAGAATTGGATGAAGATTTATCCGTTGCGAATTTGATGGCCGGTGTTGATTGGAGATCGACTTAAATCACCAAAGCATTCAGTAAATAGAGTTTATTTTAAGGCAATAATTATCTTAGCTAAAATGAGAATTGTCATGAATGAAAGAATAATTTCTGATCCAAATATTTGTGGAGGGGAACCTTGTATCAAGGGCACTCGTGTCCCTGTTCACATCATTTTAAGTCATTTTGCTGCGGGGGATGATTTTGATACTATTTTAAAGAATTTTCCCCGTATCACAATTGAAGATCTTAAAGCCTGCTTTGAATATGCCTCCTATTTGGCAACAGAAAAAGAGATGGCTATAATATGAAAATTGTAGTCGATGAAAGTGTCAGTTTTGGGGTGGCAACTTATTTGAGAAGTCAAGGGCATGACTTAATAGCAATTGCAGAAGATACAACTTCTGGCTTTAAAGATACAGATGTTTTTGAAATCGTGAAACAAGAAAAAGCCGTCCTGATAACGAGGGATCACCATTTTACAAACAGTCTCAGGTTTCCACCTGAAGAAACGACTTGTATAATATTTATTCGCAAAGGTAATTTGACATCGCAAGAAGAAATCGATTTGATAAAATGGTTTTTTGACTCTTATAAAATGTCAAATTTTAAGGGGCGATTGATTACTATTTCAATAGATCATGTTAGGGTAAGATAAGATTTGATGCATAAAGAAATCTCGAAGAATTGGAAAAATTTGTACAACTCGGTCCAGCTCCTATGACGCTTACATTAACCAAGATTTAATAGATGTTATTTCTTGGTCTTTCATCCTAATTCTTGAATTTGATTTCCCAGATTACAGAGCACTATAATTATTCAAATTTTCTAATTGACAATTTAAATATATTTCCATATATTGATAAGTAGTTCAAACATCAAATTAATTTTACATTTATACGATGAATAATAAAAATACAATAAAATATACCAACTTTTTCACAGCAACTTTTTTCATTCTTAACATCTTTATAAATCTCGTCAAGTTTGAAAACAATCTCTACATCCTCACAGATTACAACCATTATTCAAACCAAACCGAAATCGAGCTCGTTGTTTCAGAGCAAACAGAATATAATTTAAGTCTCGATAAATTAAATCCCACTTCAAAACAAATAACGGATTTTACTTTTGCTAATATTGATTTCTCATCCATTCATAAATATTGGTTAATTCATTATCAATATCATATACTCATCCAATTAAAATCATCTAACCGCACTTTTATCACCAACAAGCAATTTGTCTCAATTCTTCAAAATATGTGGCATCATTCCTCTCTCCTAGGGAATCAGGTAACTGGGTAACTAAGGTAATTGGTTAACTGAGAATGACAAACTGATTGATCTCCGAAGCAACAACCCAATCACCCAATAAACTAATTATCGAATTACCTAAAGGACTAATTACCCAATAAACCAATTACCTAATCAACTAATTACCAAATCACCCCCAAAAAAGAGGATAATGCCATGTTTTATGAAAATAGTTTAAACAAAATAAAAAGATACCATCAACGCCTAAATGGCAGTACGATAGAGTATGATCTGTCGTCTTATCAAACGATTTTGAATGAAATCAATCAACTGAAATCTGAATTTGAAAATAAAAGTGATGAACAACTGAAAAGTATTTCGCTTCAGCTCATAAAAAAAGCTCGGAATCAGGAGTGCCTGGATGACCTGCTGGTTGAGGCTTATGCGTTGGTCCGTGAGGCGATCTGGCGGGTATTGAAAATGCAGCCGTTTGATGTGCAGATCATTGGCGGGATTGTGATGCACCAGGGAAAATTGGCGGAAATGCAAACGGGCGAGGGAAAGACGCTGACTGCTGTTTTTCCTGTCTATCTCAATGCGCTTTCGGGCAAAGGGGTGCATGTACTTACTTTTAATGATTACCTCGCCCGTCGGGATGCGCAATGGATGGGACCGGTGTATCAATTTTTGGGTTTGAGTGTCGGTTTTGTACAGGAAGGAATGTCTGTCGAGGATCGTCAAAAAGCTTATCGTTCGGACATCACCTATCTGACGGCAAAGGAGTCGGGCTTTGATTTTTTGCGGGATAGCCTTTGTTACAGCCGGGCGAATATTGCTCATCGCGATTTTCATTATGCCATCATCGACGAGGCAGATTCGATCTTAATTGATGAAGCCAGGGTGCCCCTGATTATTGCAGGCGCTTCCGATGATTTTGTAGCAGACACGTTTCACATGGCACAAATAGCCCGAGGATTGCAAGAAAATATCGATTTCCAATTTGACGAATACGCCCGAAATATTTTTCTCACTGACCATGGATTAAAACGGATCGAAAATCTATTGAATTGTGGTAATCTTTATGATGATGAAAATATTGAAACGTTGACCCGCTTGAATTGTGCCATCCATGCCGAGTATTTATTGCATCGGGACATTGATTATATTGTTCGTAATGAAAAAGTTGAATTAGTTGATGAATTTACCGGCAGGATAGCAGATAAAAGGCGCTGGCCCGATGGATTACAGGCGGCAATTGAAGCGAAAGAAAATATTGCGGTTCAATCCAAAGGAAATATTTTGAACTCAATTACGTTGCAGCATTTTATTCAACTGTATCCAAAAATCAGCGGCATGACTGCAACGGCACAAAGCGCGGAACAGGAATTCAGGGAATTTTATAACCTGGATATCGTGGTTATCCCACCGAATAAACCATGTATTCGAATGGATTATCCCGATATCATTTTTAAAACCAAAGCAATCAAACATCAGCGCGAGAAGAAAAAGCGATATGATGATGATGAAACCAGGCGACCGATTCTGGTGGGTACCAGAAGTGTTGCAGAGTCAGTAACGCTGGCTGAAGATTTGAAAAAGCAAGGAGTAAATTGTGAAGTACTCAATGCAAAACGGGATGAATATGAAGCCCAAATTATTGCCCAGGCGGGAAAATTAGGTGCGGTCACTATTTCAACGAATATGGCAGGCAGGGGCACAGATATTCGGTTAGGTGGGGCTGATGAGCAAGAGAAAGAACCGGTTGCTGCGCTGGGGGGATTGTTTGTCATCGGCACAAATAAACATGAAAGCCAGCGAATTGATCGTCAATTGAAGGGACGGGCAGGTCGACAGGGAGATCCAGGTTCATCTCGGTTCCTTATTAGCCTGGAAGATGATTTGTTTGTGAAGTATCGATTGAAAGAGTTACTTCCGTTTAAAGATACTTCAGCATTCGCTAATGCCGAAGTATCAGAGATTAAAAATCCACTTGTCAATAAAGAGATCAATCGCATCCAGCGAATTATCGAAGGACAAAACCTGGAAAT
>CBFDBN010000348.1:0-4809 GCA_965603055.1 uncultured bacterium
ATTAAATTTTCTTGGGGAAAATACTCGAGCGTACCCATTTGTATCTCGACTTGTCAGAACTTCAGCGACTGAAATTGTGGCTCTTACTTCAGCAGATTTGTTTCGACTTTTCAATAAATAAAGTATTGAAGCCAGAAATATGATAAGAATGATAAATAAAAAATATATTTTTTTCATAGTAAACTAATCAAAAATTTTCAATTACTAACCGATCATTCCTCCCGCAAAGCCAGTGCTGGCGAAGTCCTCGCCATTTTAAAAGCTGGATAAATTCCTGCCAAAACCGCAGCCAGGACCGCCAGAACAATCGCCTGTAAAAACAAATTCGGCATCAACTCAAACTGAATCGACCAGCCAAAAGACCGCTCGTTGATGACTTTAATCAACACCAACGCCAAAATATTTCCAACCGGCAAAGCAATTAATCCAGCGATCAAGCCCATTATTCCCGTTTGCAGTATCACCAATTTCCACAACTGTTTGGGCGTTAATCCGGTTGCTCGCAGTACGCCAAACTCCCGATTCCGTTCTAATTGAATCGCCATCAGCGCGCTCAAAACACCAATAAAAGCCACAATAACCGCCAGCGACTGCAAGACGTGTGTGATCAGAAACGTTCGATCAAAGACTTCGACAGAAACATTTAGCAGCGATTTATTGGATTGGATAATCACCTCTTCATCAGGTTTCAACATATTTCGAATCAAATTCGTCAATTTGTCGATATCGGTTCCCTGGTACGCATAAACCAGAATCCCTGAAAGCTTATCATCATCCCAATATTTTTGATAGGTGTGATGCGCAATTGAAAATAATCCCACGTCCGTTCCGTAGTCATAATAAATCCCGGCTATTTTATACGGCATCTCCCCTTGATCGGTTGGTAGGCTGAAAAAGTCACCGACTTTAATATTATGCCGATAGGCAAACGGCTCAGATACAATGGCAGCTTCTTCGTTCTGGTAGGCGTACCAGGCTTGCTTAGCATCACCCGACTTGAAAGTAAAATTTTCATATCGATGTTCCCCGATTTTTGCTGTAAACAGAATGATTTTTCCTGTTTCAGTATCGATCTGGTTCTCACGATAATAATTTACATATTGGACTTCTGGCAGTCGAGCAATTCGGTCGACTAATGCGGGATCGAGATCGCCATAAGCCTGAGTGGCAACCAGCCGAGGGGCAGCGATATAAATATCGGCAGACAGGATACTCTCCAGCCAGTTGATCACCGTATTGCGAAAACTATCAATCATAGTACCAACTCCCACAGTCGTTGCCACCGCAATACTCAGCGCTGCAATAGCAACTGAAGTTCGACTGATCTGTGTTACCACGCCCTGGATTGACATCCGTCCCAGAATGCCCAGGAATCTGGCAGTGATAGGACTCATCAACCTGACCAGCAGGACGATTATCAATGGCGTCAAAAGTGACAATCCCAGCACCAGTGGAATGATGCCCATGTAACTCAACAGAATCTTATTGCCGGGAATCCACAGGATCACAGCCCCGATCAAGCTGAGAAGGATTCCCAGGATGGTGAGACGAGGAATTCTCTCTCGCAATCCTGTTTCCAATACCGATCGGCTGAGCACAACTCTCGGCGGTGCATTCGTTGCTTCTCGTGCTGGTTTAAAAGCGGCTACCAGCGTTGCACCGATTCCTAAAAATAATCCTTTTATCAAACTGGTCGCCGAAACATCCAGCGATCTGACAGACAGAACAAAATAAAGATCATTAATGGATTGGGTCACCAGGCGCACCATTCCCCTGCCAAGAATGATTCCGACTACAATCCCCAGTGCAGTTCCGATGATACCGAGCAGCAATGCTTCATTCAAAATCAGTCTAAAAACTTCTCGTCGGGTGACGCCAATAGAACGGATCAAGCCTATATACGTCCGTCTCTGTAAAACTGAAAAAGTCATGGTATTATAAATGAGAAACATCCCGACTACCAATGCCAATAGGCTCAGTGCTGTCAGATTCAAATTAAATGAGCTAACCATCTGTTCGGCAGTTCTGGATCGAGTTTCAGCGCGTAGAATCCTGGCGCCAGGTGGTAGCGCGGTTTCGATTTTTTTCAACTTTGAGCTGTTTTCAGAAATGATGAGATCGATTCGGCTCAATTTTCCATTCATATCCAGCAATTCCTGGGCAGTGGAAATATCCGCAATGACCAGGTTTTCCAGCGCCCGGCGGCTACGCTCATCTTTTGGGTCGAGCAATCCAATAATACGAACTGATTTTTTTATTCTGCCAATTCGAATGATCAATGAATCATCACTATTCACACCAAATTGTTCAGCATTTTGTCGCGACATCAGTACCGATGCTGGATGAGTCAGAAATGAAATGAACTCGCTTCGATAACTGGTGAAAAGCTCACCCAGGTAGGAACGAAATGGTGGCTCGGCAAAAGGATCGATCCCTAACAACAGCATGGCTCGAGGCGCGCTATCCCCCACCGAAACATACTTTTCCACAACTGGTGCAGATTCCCGAATTCCATGTTCAATCCTTAAAATTCGATACAACGAATCAGGTAATCCAGCACCCGAGCCAACGATTTGATGGGTGGCTTTTCCTGCGACGCTTTCCATGGATAGCTCGAACGCCCGACCAGCGCCCTGGTTCGCCAGATCAACCGAAACGACAACTGCCACGCCCAGAACAATCCCCAGGATCGATAAACCAATCTGCCAGGGATGGCGGAGGAAATAGCGGAGGCTGGATTTGATTAATAATTTCTTGTTAGATTTTAGCATGTTTTTTAAATGGAGTGATGGAGTATTGGATTATTAGATAGATAGCAACATTACTCCATCAATCCACTATTCCAGTACTCCGAGTCATTAAGATTAGCACACTTCATTTTTCGGACATTCAACCAGTTTTCCCTCTCTAATTGAGAATATGCGATCTGCCCGGCCGATCACTTCCTGACTATGCGTTGCCATTATCATGGTCTTGTTATTTTTACGAACCAGTCTATCAAGAATATCAATGATCTGCCTCCCAGTTTCATCGTCGAGATTACCAGTTGGCTCATCTGCCAGAATAATCGAGGGATCGTGGATCAAAGCTCGGGCGATAGCGACCCGCTGCTGCTCGCCACCTGACAATCGATCGGGGTAGCTGCTGGTACGATTTCCTAGCCCAACATTATCGAGCATTTCCAGCGCCAAATTTTGTGCTGCTTTACCATTTTTATTATTTAATTCCAGCGGTAGCAGCAAATTTTCTTCAACCGTCAATGTTGGTATTAAATTGAAGAACTGAAAGATAAATCCAATGTGTTTTCGTCTAAAAATCGTACGCTGCTGCTCCGATATTTGTACCAGGTTTTGATTTGAGATAAGCACTTCACCGATACTGGGCAGATCGATACCGCTGATCAGGTTCAACAGCGTGGATTTTCCTGATCCACTACGCCCCAGTAGTATGATTAATTCACCCTGGTACGCCGTTAAATTTACATCGTTTAAAACAATATTTTCAACAAGACCTTCGCTATACGTTTTGGTCAGGTGTCGCAGTTCGATAAAAGGTGAATGACTTTTGTGATTTGATTTTTGATTCATTAAAAATCTCGTTCAGGTTTTAGAATTTAATTTAAAAACTTGAGATTACAACAGGATTGAGAAACGACTTATCAGAAACAAAGTTCCAGAGATGATTTGATAAATGGAGTTAGAAAGTGCATTTCTTTTATACAACGGATACGAATTTGGAATTTATTCACAAGCTTATCTAATCGGATATAAATCAGCCCGTCTATGTTGAAATATCGGCATCCGCTGTCTCACAGAAATAAGATGATCTTTACTAATCTCGCCAACAATCAGTGCCTCCCGATCCTCTGCAGCCGATGCCACAATCACTCCATACGGATCGACAATGCAGCTCGATCCACAAAATGTTACCATGCCATCAGTTCCAACCCGATTGGCAGCGATGAAATAGGCTTGATTTTCAATGGCCCTGACACCGGTCAGCATCTTCCAGTGAGTCACTCGTGGAAAAGGCCAAGCAGAACAGAGCACCAGCACTTCAGCGCCCTTGAGAACCAACGAACGAGCTAATTCAGGAAAGCGCAGATCATAACAGATCATCAGTCCCCATTTCATGCCACCAATCTCAACGATTTCCAATGCATTCCCTGGCGAAATGCAGCTATCTTCATCCAATGGCGGATAGGCAGCTAAATGGGCTTTGCGATATTTTCCCAGCAGTTCACCTTTGGGATTAAACGCAGCGATGGAATTAAATATTTTTTCTCCCTCTCTCTCAGAAATACCACAAATGACATGAATTCCATTATCGGCAGCGATCGTTTTAATCGATTGAAACGGCGCTTCGTCCCAGGAAGACGCTTTCTCTCGAATGACTGACATCTCATAGCCGGTATCTACCATTTCTGGAAAGACAATGACATCACTGCCTTTCTCTTTCGCTTTTTGGGAAAGCGACACAATTTGATCGATATTGGCAGATACATCTCCGAGCGAGCATTTGATTTGTGCGACGGCGATTTTCATTTTGTAAATTCCTTTCCAATTGATAACATTTGCATTTTCATTAAATTAGGATCGATGGCAGAATACTCTTTATCATATATTTCATTTAATTTTTCTGTTACATTTTGAAATTGATCTTGTGAAATATATAAACGGAGTATCGCAGTGAAAAATTCATTTAGCGACATCCCAAGATTTTTAGCAGTCTTTTGGGACTCCTCTAGAATATCGGTTGGGATGGAAATTGTTATTTTTATATTATTCAAACAAATCCTTTTGATCCGAT
>CBFDBN010000349.1:0-4777 GCA_965603055.1 uncultured bacterium
AACAGATCATTTTTTGCTCGATTTTTGGGCAGCCACAACGATGTTATTACGCTTTCTTTTTTTTGAAATAGGTGCAAACCTTTTCTCCAATTCTTTGTCTAATAAACTGAATTCAAGGAACACAGAATGAATAGAGAAGAAGAGTTGTTGATTCGTAAAGCACAGCGCGGCAATTTACAAGCATTTGAAAAACTGGTTCACTGCTATGATGCAAAAATCATGCAACTAATTTTTAATATGGTGAATGATGTTGAGGATACGAGGGATCTTTATCAAGAGATTTTTATCAAGGTTTTTAAATCGATAAAAAAGTTTCGTTTCCAGAGTGAATTCTATACCTGGCTGTTTCGAATTACAGTGAATTCCTGCATCAATTACCGGAAACGAAAATCTTCCCATCAACATGCATCGCTTGACGATTACCTCAATGATGAAAATAGCTATTGGAAGATTATCGGAACAGATGAAAATCGAAATCCCGAACAGATAATGATCAACAATGAATTAAATGACCAGATTCAACAGTCAATTGAAAAACTTTCAACAAAACAAAAATCAGTATTTATTTTAAAACACTATCATGGCTATAAATTGAGTGAAATTGCTAACATCTTGAACTGTTCAGAAGGAACTGTAAAAAATTACATGTTTCGAGCCGTTCAAAAAATGAAAAAATCATTAGCAGAATATCACCAAATTTAGCCGGGAGCAATAATGGAAAAGTGCCAACAATTTCGCCAGTGGATCTGGCTGGCAGTTTATAGCGAGCTTCCAGTCGATCAACAAAAAACTTTAGAGGAACATCTAAAAGATTGCCCCGAATGTCTGTTGGATTATGAAGAGGCGACGAAAACAATCAAGCTGTTTGACCAAAAAATTCAGCTCGAACCAACCGATGTTCAATTAGAAGCTAATCGGGCAGAATTGCACCAGCGGCTGTTACTGATGACCCAGCCAGGCTTCCAGAAAAAATGGTTGGCAAAATTATGGCAGATCATTTCACTTGATTTTGCTCCTGTTTTACGTTTTGCAACTGCAGCCGCAATATTAATCGTCGGAATATTTTTGGGCAAAATGTTTTTTAGCCAGAATGCGTTGAAATTAGCGTCGGGTCAACAACCATCCCCCGGTCTATTGGGATCGACTATTTCTAACATTGAATCGATACAGTATGATCCGGCAACCCGGCAGGTATCGATAACAATGAATACTGTTAATGATGTAACAATCCAGGGCGACCTGGAAAAACCGGAGATCCAGCAGGTGTTGGCACAAACATTAATGACTGACGAACGACCAGATATCAGGTTGAAAACGGTTAGAGCACTTCAAAATACGAAAATATTTGACGAAAAAATCATCTTTGCTTTGAAGGAAGTTGTTGATAAAGAAGAAAATCCCGGAATTCGATTGAAGGCGGTGAAATTGTTAACATCAATCCCGATAACTTCTTCTGTCAAAGAAATTCTCGCGAAAGTACTAGTAAGGGTGTTCTTAAATGATTCAAACTCTGCGATTCGTATTGAAGCTTTCAAAGGTTTAAGTAAAATCGATAATGGCTCAGTCGCACCAGTAATTTTCAATGCGGCTAAGAATGATTCCAGTGAATATATACGCAGCAAAGCAAACCAGATTTTAGATCGGACTGAGAACCCGGTTGTACCCGAGTAATCAGACCAGGGAAATAAAAACTGTCGTTTGAATAAATTATAAATCAAAATAAAATAATTAAATTAACGAGGAGGTTCAAAAAATGAACAAAAATTACTTGATGTCCCTGATTAGTTTAACGCTATGTTTGTTCATTCTAATTCCTGCATTAACATTTTCCCAGGAAAAACTGAGAAAAGAGGGCCGCTATTACATCGCCGACATCGAAAAATCGTATGATGTCAAAAAAGGCGGCGACCTGGTAATGGAGAAAATTCGTGGGGATGTTTACATTACGACCTGGAACAAAAACCAGGTTCAGATTCATGAAATCCGCAAAATGGATGTCTACACCGAAGCAGAGGCAAAGGCTGTTCTGAAAAAAAACGACGTGATTTACCAAAAAACTGGCAATACCATTAAAGTTGGCGGTGAGGATAACTATCGTTCCTATATGAGCAGCAAATTCAAAGTCGTTTTACCGACTGAATTTAATATTGATATTGGAACTTCTGGCGGTGATATTTCGGTTACTGAATTAAAAGGAAAGGTCGATCTTAAAACCTCTGGAGGCGACATTGACCTGATTCGTATTGATGGATTTGTATCAGCAAAAACATCCGGTGGTGATGTCACTGTCAAAGAAAACAAAAAATCAGTAGTCATCAAAACCTCGGGGGGCGATGTTGAAATTACAGATGTCATGGGAGAAGTCGAGGCAAAAACTTCCGGCGGCGATATTACGGTTGAAAATAACAAGGCAAGAGTCAACGCCAGGACCTCAGGCGGCGATATTAAACTACGGAATATCGGGGCAGAAGTAGACGCCCATACCTCTGGAGGTGACATTACTGTCGATGGCACCAATGGCGAACTCGAGGTATCCACTTCTGGCGGTGACATCGACTTGAAAAACATAAAAGATGTGATTAAAGCCAAGACTTCCGGGGGAGATGTCGAAGCAGCCGGTGTCATCAATGGCATCTACGCAACAACGTCCGGCGGAGATGTTGAATTGGATGATATCCAGGGATTCATCGAAGCTAAAACATCAGGTGGAGATGTTGAAGCCAAAATGACTCTAACAAATTTCTCTAAAGACCATCACGTGAACATGAAGTCGTCGGGCGGAAACATTACATTATATATCCCGGCGAAATTACCAGCAACGATTACAGCCGTGATTAACATTAGAGGTTCTTCCTGGAGAGACTACGATATCTATTCAGATTTTCCGCTCACATCAAAAAAACAAAAGGATAAAGATAGAGAAGGGAGACGCGAAGAGATAATCCGCAGCGAAGGGAAAATAAATGGTGGCGGAGACCAAATCATTTTGGAAACGACCAACGGAAATATTACCATTAAAAAGCTGCAATAAATAAATATCAATATTATGAAGCATTTTAAAGGGAGATTCATTATTTGAATCTCCCTTTTTTGTTTGTACTAAAGCCAGATTGGATTTCTGAAATCGATTGTATGATTTACTTGACTCGTTTGTATAATTTTTATATATTAATGAGGTTATAGATTTCTGAAAAATTAAGATTTTTGTGTCATTTTGGAATGACACGGAAAATGAGAAGTTTTAAATATTTTGTCAAAGTGGCGCCCATCTTTCGCCAATCTATTAGAACAAAATTCAACCATGACTATCGGTTTAACATATTTAAAAAATTTACTGAAACGAGAGGACATTCGATCCTTCATCTCTCGAAGCTGGTCAGTTAGTTGGCCCATGACATTGATCATGTTCTTTGAATTTTTGATCAGTCTGGCAGATGTTTTTATCGCTGGAAAAATTAGTAAAGAAGTACAGGCAGCTTACGGTTTTGTGACGCAGATCTATTTTGTGTTTACGGTTATCGGCAACGCATTGACAGTCGGAACAGTCTCGGTTATTTCGAGGTTATGCCAGGCAATCGAAGACGAGTCTTATTCAAAAGCTGTTTTTTCAACGGTTGTGACGACAAGTATAGCTGGTTTGATACTGGGAATAGCTGGCATTTTTTTAACGCCGATAATTTTCGATTTTTTAAGTATTCCAGAAATCCTCAAACAGTTTGGACGCCCACTTGCTGTGATTTACGCTGGCGGTCTGATTTTTCATTATATCCTCATCAATACCAATGGGATTTTGAGAGCCTGCAAAGGCATTCAAAAATCGCTGCGGACCATGGCGGTCATTTGTGTGATGAATGTCGGTCTTAATTTTTTCTTTGTATTTATGACGCCATTGGGATTTAAGGGGATTGCGCTCTCCACTGCCCTTAGCGTAGGCATCGGTAGTCTCTGGAATTTATGGTTAATTAAGGATTTTTTAATTCGGATAAAAAAGATTGCTTTTGATATTGTAAAAAAAGTAACCATCATTGGCTGGCCCTCAGGTCTGCTTCAGATCATCTGGCAAACGGCTTCTATGGTGCTGTTTCTTATCCTGAGTGCGCTGCCCGAAAATAACATCGAAATCGTTGCTGCGTTTACCAATGGACTGAGGATAGAGGCTGCGATATTCTTACCGGCATTTGCTTTCAATATGTCCAATGCCGTTGTGGTTGGCAATTTATTGGGTGAAAAGAAAGGGAATGACGCTTATAAAGCCGGAATCATCACGGCTGCTATCGGTGTTGTTATTATCACAATCCTGTCAATCGCAATTTTCATTAATGCCCGTATCATCGCCTCAATCTTATCGAAAAATGGGATTGTTATCAATGAAACCGTGAAATATCTTCATATCTGTTTAATCAGCGAGCCATTTATGGCATGGGGCGTGATTCTTGGCGGCGGACTCAATGGCGCCGGCGATACCAAAGCGGTCATGATTCGAGTCGCTTTGAGTGTCTGGCTGGTGAGAATTCCGCTGTGTTATATCTTCGGTGTGCTGTTAAATTTCGGAGCGATTGCGATCTGGTGGTCTATGAATACATCGCTTTTTGTTCAGGCAATTTTGATCTCGATGAGGTATTTTAAGAAGAGGTGGTTGGTTGGTGAAAAGTGACTGAAAAGTAACCATCACCTGCCAGTATAAATTAGATTTAGTTTGCTTATGGGGTAATTAACCCATTATAACGTTTGGCATAACCAGCAAAAGGGCTTGACCAACCAAAACTTTATTTTCAAA
>CBFDBN010000350.1:0-4765 GCA_965603055.1 uncultured bacterium
GACAATTTATTTAAATCAATTTTTGTGATGGAAAAATCTCTCACCCTTTCAAAGGTTTGCAACCTTTGAAAGGGGAACATTACAAATTCCGAATGTTCAAACCGTTTCATTTTCAGGGGGAGAAAGTTGAAATTTGGTTCCTATTCGCCAGGCGGACAAGTTTTGTCATTTGAGTTTAGTTTTTGGAATTTTTAATTTTTAATCAGTTGGAAAAATAAAACAATTACCAAACTTGTAATAGTTAACCACATCGATAATAATCGCATCACCAAAAACCTTATTTTATTTTTCTTCAACCTTAGTAGTCTGAGATAACCCGCAGGCTTCTCAAACCTTATTACCTTATTCATGTCAAATAAGGTAATAAGGTTAATATTCGTTAATTTCACAAACTACTAAGGTTTAAAAGGAACAAAAATAAGGTTTTAATAGTCCGAATCATTTTTGAAATTGGCTGATTTCATGTACCAGGTGAACGATTACCCAAACTTTAAAAGTTTGGTGATTGTTACTTCATGAAAAAGCATTGGAGTATAAATGCCTTTAATCATTAACGGCGAGAAAATTGACGACATTCAGATCGAACAAGAAATAGATCAGATGCGACCTCAATACCAGGCAACTTTCACAGATCAGACGCCTGAACAGCAGGAAAAACAGTTGCGAGAGTGGGCTCGTGAAAATGTGATCGAAAGAGTGTTAATGCAACAAGCAGCAAAGAATGATCCGATTCCAATATCTCAAAAGAAAATTGATGAAGCTTTTGAGAACGTGTTGAAAGAGCATGGCAGTGAAGAGAAATTTTATAAGAACATCGGCTTGACAAAAGAAGATGAACCAGGGCTGAAAAAAAATATTGAGATCCAGCTTCGAGTGGAAAGGTTGGTGGAGAATTTTTGCAAAGACTTACCCAAACCATCAGTGCAACAGGCAAAAAAATATTATGATGAAAATATTGAAAATTATATTTCCCCCGAACAGGTTCGGGCGGCTCACATCGTAAAAAACGTGGATGCTAAAACCAGTTCCGAGCAAGCGAAACAGGCGATCCTAAAAATTCAAAAAGAATTAAAATCGGGCAAACAATTTGAGGCGTTGGCTGATCAATATTCGGATTGCCCTGGAAATGGGGGAGACCTGGGTTATTTCCCACGAGGGCACATGGTGCAGGCATTTGAAGATGTTGTCTTTTCAATGAAGAAAAATGAGATCAGCGATGTTTTCCAGACCGAATTTGGCTTTCATATTGCGAAGGTTTATGATAAAAAGCCCAAAAGTCCAGTACCTTTTGAACAGGTCAAGGAAAATATTGTTAAGCAACTCGATGACCAGAATCGAAATGAGAGAGTTGAGCTTTTTCTGGATGAATTAAGAGCTAAAGCTGAGATTACCGAGTTCTTCCTTGACCAACCAGATGCAACAGCCGACAAAATTAAAATTCGTGATTCAAGTAAATCAGAAAAGTCACAGCCAAAAGCTGTCAAGCCGTTAAGCAGCATTCTGGTCAAACCTGCGGGGCCCGATTGCAATATGGCATGTGGTTATTGTTTCTATCTTGAAAAAGCAGGATTGTTTTCTGAATCCAAAGTACATCGCATGAGCCTGGAAATTCTGGAAGAAATGATACGGCAGGTTTGTCGGGATGGAAGTAAAAATATTTCGTTCGGCTGGCAGGGCGGGGAGCCAACGCTGATGGGACTTCCATTTTACCAGAAAGCGGTTGAGTTTCAGCAGCGATACGGCAGGGGACAGTCGGTTGGTAATGGATTACAAACGAATGGAATTTTGATCGATAAAGATTGGGCAAAATTCCTGAAAGAATACAATTTTTTAGTTGGATTATCACTGGATGGCCCAGAGCACGTGCACAACCATTATCGATTGATGCGAGGCGGAAATGGAACGTGGGACAAAGTGGTCGATCATGGCAAACTGATGCTGGATGCAGAAGTGGCGGTAAATGCTTTAACTGTGGTGAATGATTATTCAGTTCAATTTCCTGAAGAAATCTATGAATTCCACAAGGGATTGGGCTTGACCTTTCAGCAATATATCCCCTGCGTAGAAACCGATCCGCATGATCCGAAAAGAGCAGCGCCGTTTTCAGTTTCGCCAGAAAAATTTGGAGAGTTTTTGTGTACCCTTTTCGATTTGTGGACGAATGATTTTAAAGACAATGTGCCCACAACTTCGATTCGTCATTTCGATTCGGTGTTTTATAGCTACGTGGGAATGCCACCGCCCGAATGTACACTATTACCAGAATGTGGTATTTACGTGGTTGTCGAACACGATGGCGGTGTTTATTCCTGTGATTTCTTTGTGGAGCCCGAATGGAAATTGGGCAATATTATGGACGGAAATTTAATAGATTTTTTAAATTCTGAACGACAACTGAAATTTGGTCGGATGAAATCCACACTTCCTGATCTGTGCAAAACATGCAAATGGCTGAAATACTGCTGGGGCGGTTGCACCAAAGATCGCATCCGTGATCAGCAGGATAATAATTTAAGCCATTTCTGCAAGTCTTACCAGATGTTTTACGAACATGCTGATCAACGATTGCAGCAACTGGCTGATCGATGGAAACGGGAACAGGTTCAGAATTCAAAACAGGATAATGTAATACAATCGATTCAAAATGGGGAGATCAAAGTTGGCAGAAATGATCCCTGTCCCTGTGGCAGTGGGAAAAAATTTAAAAAGTGCTGTGGGAGTGGGTAAAAAATCCTGAAGCTATTCAACCGCGAATTTACGCTAATAGCGCGAATTACGCGAATTAATAATTCGTGGAATTAGCTTGATTAGCGATATTAACGGTCAAATATTTTTTTGTCTCTTTTATTTTAAAATTTTGGACACCAAAATGAAATCAATCGCATTAACAGGCATTCGGAAATTAGAGCTTCGAGATGTTACAAAACCTCAGCTTCAATCCGACAAAGATGTATTGCTAAAGATTGCCGTAGTCGGCGTTTGTGGCTCAGATATTCATTATTACAAAGATGGACGAATCGGCGATCAGCTTGTGAAATATCCATTCATAGTGGGGCATGAGTGTTCTGCCTTTGTTGAAGCTGTAGGCAAAAATGTTACTCGTGTCAAAACTGGAGATCGTGTCGCAGTCGATCCAGCCGTTGCCTGTTTGCAATGTGATCAATGTTTGAATAAAAAATACAATCGATGTCGAAACCAGCGCTTCCTCGGCTGCCCCGATCAAATGGAAGGCTGCTTGTGTGAATATATCGTGATGCCCGAGGAGAACTGTTTTAAAATCGGAAATTCAATGTCTCTCACACAGGCAGCACTGGTTGAGCCTTTATCCATTGGAATCTATGCAGTGAAGCTTTTAAGGAATCACTCTCCCCAATCAATCGGCATTTTAGGTTCGGGCCCGATTGGATTGAGTGTTTTATTGGCATTAAATCAGGCTGGCATCTCTTCGATTTATGCAACCGATAAAATCGATGAACGGATGCAAATTGCAAAGCAGGTTGGGGCAACCTGGGTTGCTCATCCTGATCGAGACAATGTGGTTGAAAGAATTCAGCCAAATTCATTGGATGCTGTTTTTGAATGTTGCGGGGATCAGGAAGCATTGGATCAAGCAATTGAATTGCTAAAACCAGGCGGAGAACTTTTGATTGTAGGTATTCCTGATACAAATCGAGTTTCCTTTGATATTCACAGGCTCCGTCGAAAAGAAATCAGCATTCAGAATGTCCGTCGCCAAAATTATTGTATTCAAACAGCGATTGATTTAATCGAAAACAAGCAAATCGATGTCGATTTTATGGCGACGCATTATTTTGATCTTAATAGGACCAATGAAGCTTTTGAGATGGTTGCCGGCTATAAAGATGGCGTCATCAAAGCAATGATTTTATTAGATTCAATAACTTAGTTTCGCAAATTAAAGATGCACCGTTTTTGAGGAGCATTAATTGCTGAAAAGCAAACTTTGAAATTCCGATACAAGAATCATAATATAAAAAGCAGCGATAAAACTGCTTTTTTTGTTTTGATTTTATTTTGCTTTTTATACTTGAAATTTATGAATCTATTTGATATATTAAACGAAATTAAACATGAACTCTGAAAAAGAAAAGGTCCAAACCTATGAAATTGAATTCAAAAATACTATTTTTCGCTCCATTCTTTTTGTTGAATTCTTATCTATTTTCCCAACAACAAAATAAAAGCGGCGTAAACTGGCCCAGCTTCCGTGGTGAAGACGCAAAAGGGATTGCTGAAAATTTTTCAACGCCCACAACATGGAATGTTGTTGATTCTAAAAATATTAAATGGAAAACAGCAATTCCAGGATTGGGGCATTCCAGTCCTATTATCTGGAACGACCGAATTTTTATTACGACTGCCATCAGCGGAAAAGATGATCCTGATTTAAAAGTCGGGCTTTATGGAAGCATCCAGCCGGTCGATGATGTGACGGTTCACCAGTGGAAAGTGTACTGCCTGGATAAGAAGGCAGGTAAAATTCTCTGGGAACAGACGGCTTACGAGGGAGTCCCAAAGGTGAAAAGACATCCCAAATCAACCCATGCCAATTCAACGCCTGCTACAGATGGGAAATATGTGGTGGCGTGACTGGGCATCACTGGCACAATACAAGAAGAATATCAACGGGGATTTGGCTATGTGGCAGCTCCTGGCCGTAAACAAACCACATCTCTTCCGCCGTTACCTGCGGGAAATCGTGGATGTTGTTGGGGCAGAACAGGTCTTATTTGGTACCGATGGC
>CBFDBN010000351.1:0-4742 GCA_965603055.1 uncultured bacterium
ATTGAAGCAACCAATTTATCAACTGGCACGATCGTCCTTTATGCGCTGGCGACTGCTTTTATCGGTGTTTTGATCGAGCTTTTCTCTCCGAGGAATCTGGATAATTTGACTGTGCCGATTATTTTGGGGATGATTGGATTTTTGGCAGGCTTGTAGAAAAGCAGAAGAAAAATAGCTATTAAATTAGCCTGTTTTTTTGATTTTTTTGGAAACCTGGTATTCTGCAACAATATCTCTTACGACTGAAACCAATTCAACCGGGATTTGAAAAGTGGTGTAATCGGTTTCTTGAAAAGCTGCCTCATCTTCAGCAATAGCTTCTACTTCAGTTTGTGTTTCATAATGGGCTATTATTCTTCTAACCCTTTCTTCATCCCAGCCTTCAGGGAAATTCGTTTTTTTCATATTTCAGTATCAATGAATTTAACCTGTGAAAATAAATAAAATTTTTTCTGTTTCTGAGCAATCCAGAATAAATAAAATAATCAAATTATATGCAATCAAATTTTTTATTCATGATTTTGATTATATAAAATTTAAAAATATTCATTTTTCTATTGATTCTTAAATTTAATTATTTTATCTTGGAAACACTTTTTCTTGAAGTATTTATTTGGAGAGGGCATGACCTTTAATGAAAAATTGAATCAAGTATGCACAAAAAGAAACAGTCTCGTTTGTGTCGGTCTTGATGTTGATTTAAAGAAAATTCCCCGGTTTATTCTCGATAAAAAAGAACCCCTAGTTAACTTCAGCCAGGCGATTATCGACGCAACAATTGAATATGCCGCTGCTTACAAAATTAACACTGCTTTTTTTGAAGCTTACGGAGCAAAAGGCTGGGAAGCAATGACAAAAATCGTCAATTATTTACCAAAAGATGTGATTAAAATTGCCGATGCGAAACGGGGGGATATTGGAAATACCTCGAAAATGTATGCTCGGGCATTTTTTGAGAAATTAAATTTTGATGCGATCACTATCAATCCTTATCTCGGGAGCGATGCAGTGGCTCCTTTTTTAGAGGATGAACAAAAAGGCGCTTTTATTTTGTGCCACACCACCAACAAAGGTGCCGAGGACTTTCAAAAATTTAATGATGGGAAAAAAGCATTGTATGAGGAAGTTGCTGAAAAGGTGCAGCAATGGAATAAAAAAAACAATTGTGGATTGGTCGTGGGGGCAACTTATCCTGACGAGATGAAACATGTCAGGAGCCTGGCGCCAGAACTGCCGTTTTTGGGTCCAGGATTGGGAGCCCAGGGTGGCGATTTTGAACGGGCAATTCAATATGCGACAGATGAAAATGGATTGGGCGCAATTTTTAATTTCAGTCGAGGGATTATTTATAGTTCCGATGGCGAAGATTTTGCTGAGGCTGCTGGAAAAAAAGCGAAGCAGGTAAAAGAGGATATAATCAGAATTAATGAACATGGTTCAAATTAAATTTTAATTAAAAAAAAATTCAGGAGACTGCTTTGACAAAAGAAGAACTTTTAACTTTGTTCAAAGAAACCGGCGCGCTATTAGAAGGACACTTTCTGTTGACTTCTGGTTTACATAGCCCCCAGTATTTTCAATGCGCGAAAGTCCTGCAATACCCCCAGCATGCCCAAAAATTATGCTGGGAAATCGCATATAACTATATGTCCGAAAAAGTAAACGTCGTGATTGGACCAGCACTTGGTGGAATCGTCGTTGCGCAGGAAGTCGCACGGTTAATGAGTTGCCGTGGTATTTTTGCCGAGAGAGAAGATGGAAAAATGATCCTTCGACGTGGATTTGAAATAAAACCGAATGAAAAAGTCCTGGTTGTTGAAGATGTGGTGACAACTGGCGGATCAATCAAAGAAGTAATCCAGCTTGTTCAGGATTCGGGCGCAAATTTAGTCGGCGTTGGCTTCCTGGTCGATCGCAGCCAGAATCGAATCAGTTTTGACGTGCCAAATTTTTCTGTATTCGAAATGGATGTGGTGACATATCAACCAGATGAATGCCCGCTCTGCAAACAAGGATTTCAACTGGTGAAACCAGGAAGTCGGAAGTGAAAATATTGGAGATCAAAATTAAATTAAAAAAACTTTAGAATAAAAGGAAAAGAGTACATGAGTAAAGAATTTATAAAAATAGGACCAATTAATTGTAGTATTCAGGCTGATCCGCCTTATAAAAATATGAGGAATGGCAAAGTCGATTTTTTTACCCTGGCAAGCGAAAAGCCAGAATTACCTTCCGACATGCCCCCTAAGCCTCTTGAAACTGGCAATATATTGTTCAAGGCGACTTCAATAAATTTTGCCGTTCGGACGAATGATATTGGAGCAGAAATTTTAGCAAATCTCAATGGTAAAAAAACAATCAGGAAAATTGCTGGCGAGCTTTCGGAAAAATATGATTATGACGATGAAGAGTTTATAGAGCAGGTCAAGACATTCCTCAATATTTTTCGAACCTACAAGTTATTATGATTTATCTACCAGCTTTTTAAATAATACCGTACACCAAAGATGTACTATTTTCATTCAACCTGGCTGTACGGATCGCATGTAGTTTTCAACTTTTACCGGGGCAGAAACTATCCGAATTAAACGAAACCAGAATATTTTTTTGAGGGAGGAAGCACTTGGAAAACCAGGAATTTGTTATTATTTTTCAACCAAAGGGAAAAAAGGTTAAAGTTCCTTCTGGAACCAACCTGATAGCAGCAGCCCAAAAAGCGAATATTATAATTCCAAGTTTCTGCGGCAATCGTGGAAAATGCGGCAAGTGTAAAATAAAAATCCTTCAACAAGAATTACCTCATACTTATCAAGAGGAGATCACTTTAACGCCAGAAGAGCGAGCCATCGGTATTCACCTCGCCTGTCAAATCAATGTCACGAGGGATATGTTAGTCGAAATTGTCAGTGAGGAAAAAATTCAAACGGCGACGTTTCTGACTTATGACCTGGCAGAAGCTTTTGAGGTCGATCATCACTTGAAAAAGTATTACCTTGAATTAACCAGTCCTGATCTCGAAAACCTGCTCGATGATTCGTTCAACATTGAAACGCATGTCAAAACGAACCATCCCCAATTGAATATTCCGCTGGTTATCCTTCAAAATTTATCAACCATGCTCAGAAAAAATGATTTTAAAGTTACTATCGCCATTGAAGGCAACCAGGTTATCAATATCGAAGCCGGAGATACTTCACACAAATTACTTGGGATTGCCATTGACCTGGGCACCACAACGATCGTTGGCTCGTTGGTGGATATGCTTTCAGGAAATATTTTGGCTCTGGCAGCGCGAACAAATCCACAGTCATCTTATGGCGCGGATGTTATTTCTCGCGTCAATTTTTCGATTTCTGAGCCAGGGGGATTGGTTAAATTGCAGACAACAGTTATCAAAGCGATTAATGAAATTATTGAGGAATTATGTGAATCGACTGGCGCCCGGTTCCGGGAAATCTACGAAATGAGTTTGGCTGGCAATACCATTATGAACCATCTTTTTCTGGGAGTCAATCCTCAATACATTGCTGAAGCACCTTATATTCCTGCCTTCCGAAAAACTCAGAAATTTATGGCAGAAGAGTTAGGCATTGCCTTGCTCCCTCGTGGTCAGGTTTTAACCCTGCCAAATATCTCTGGCTATGTTGGCGGTGATATCACCGGTTTCATCCTGGCTTGCGATCTTCATGAACGTGATAAGATTACGCTGGGAATTGACATCGGCACCAATGGCGAAATTGTGCTGGGATCGAAAGAACGATTAATCTGCTGCTCCACGGCAGCCGGTCCAGCCTTTGAAGGCGGGCAGATCAGTTGCGGGATGCGAGCCATGGAAGGGGCGCTCGATAAATTTTTTATCGATGAAGAGCGAGTTTTTTATCACGTCATTGGCGATGTCGAGCCAAAAGGAATTTGTGGGACTGGACTCATTGATGCTGTTGCTGAAATGCGTCGCGTGGGGATCATTGATGACACGGGCAGAATTGTCGCACCAAATTTATTCACCGGTGCTGAATGGCTGAAACAAAGAATTGTCGAAAATGATAAAAATTATGACTTTATTCTCACCAAAGAATCGGACGGCGCCAAACAGGTACTCAAATTGAAACAACAGGATATTCGTGAGCTGCAACTGGCAAAAGGGGCTGTGGCAGCAGGAATTGAAATTTTGCTGCAGGAATTGGGCATTGGCACTAATGATATTGAAGAGCTTTTGATTGCTGGCGCTTTTGGCAGTTATTTGAACAAATATAATGCGCTTCAGATTGGACTGTTACCAGACATCTCTCCAGATAAAATTAAATTTGTCGGTAATGCTGCCAGTTTGGGGGCGAAAAAATTTCTGCTCTCAAAAAATGCCAGAGAAGATGCTGAAGGGATTCAGAATAATACAAAATATATTGAATTATCGATGCGAGTTGATTTCCAGGAGATTTTTGTTGAGAAGATGTTTTTTTTATGATGATAAAATATCATAACACTTTAGAATAATGCATCTACATGTCAAGGAATTTTTTAATATGATTTTTTTTCTAAAACCTATCTTAAAAAATTTAATCATCATATTAATTCTCTATTTTTTCTTCTTTTCTACAACCAACTGCGGCTCTGGCAACCAGGCGACTGATGATCTGCCTTTCCCCACAACACGAAGCAAAATCGAACAGCACATAAAAGAGGCTAAAAAGATCCCATCCATTTCTGTGGCAGTTGCCAAAAACGGGGAAATCATCTGGGAAGAA
>CBFDBN010000352.1:0-4739 GCA_965603055.1 uncultured bacterium
ATTAAAAATATCCCTCTAGATTTTTTTCTCTGCGAAATTCTGCGATCTCTGCGGTTTTTCGCTCTTAAATTGACGTTAATTGCTTCACTTTTCAATCAATCCCGTTTTCTTCAAACTCTGAATAATAAGTATAATTCCAACAATAATCAAAGCAATCGGCAAAACATAATTCCCAAATTCTACCGGACCAAAAAATAAAAACAAAATTCCCATAAAAGCCAGAATACCCCCGGGAATAAGAGGCCACCAATGTTTATCTTCTGTTCCAAGCAAAATAAAATAAAGTGCGATAAAGGTCACTCCCATTCCCAGAAACATCAATCCCACACCAAGTAAATCCCCGAACATGATAACCAGTGAGACGCTTCCGACTATGCCAGCCGGAATAACCGCCCACCAATGCTCTGAATGAAGAACATAAACTGCAAGAAAACTTAAACCAATGAAAAGCATAAACAAGCCTGACCCGATTGTTCCTCTCAAACCGATCTCTTCACTGAGAATCAACAAGCTCAATCCCAGCATAATAATCCCCGGAATCAATGGCCAGAACTGACTTCGCTGCATCGAGATATACAATCCAATAAAAATCAGAAAAGCAAAGAAAAATAAAATCCCAAATAACCACGAAGCATTAATATTAATATTGATCATATCAGTGGTGATAAGAAGCAGTAGCACGCCTAACAAAATAATGATTGTCCCCCAGACGATGTTCATTGTTCGTTTGTCCATTTTTTCCTCCTTCATTCGATTAATTACCTGATTGCCCAGTTACCTAGTTACCTAATCACCTAAACGAGCATAATGAATTGAATTAAACAACAACTTAAATGTCCCGTGCGGCTGAGCACGATGCTGGACTCTGAAACCCAATAAAATCACTTTTCCTTTGCCAAATTTGAAATCCACAATCGCCGCCTTGCGTTGCAGCAATTTTTCACCTTTGATCCAGCCGCTTATTAGCAAAGGTTCTTCTGGATATCGGGCGACGACGGTCCGATCTACATCACCAATTGGCTGTGAGGTGATAAATCCCGGGCTGCGGGAAACAAATGCTGCTGCTGTTTTTGGCATGCCCCAGCCAATGGGATGATCGGTATCAATATTCACTTTGAGCATAACACCCGGGGCGTTATATTCGGATCGACTTACATTTTCCAGTGCATTGGTTACCGGGAGCGGGAACTCGTCAACAGGAATTCTGTAACCGCTATCTAACGTGATTAACGTTCCACCATTCTTGACAAATTGTTTTAAATGACTAACACCCTCTTTGCCAATGCCACCTTCATACTTTTCTGGCAGTGGACGATAAAATCTCGCTGCTCTTGAATCACCTGGTTTGGGATCGATAATTGTTCTTTTATCAATGTCAACAATGATTAATACATCCAGCTTTTTGTTCAATTCACCTTTTTTAATCATGTCATTGTGAACACTGATTAAATCAAATTCAAACTGCTCCAGCAGCCATCTCGTCCAGCCTTCATCCATGCTTGCACGCCACGGTTTATAAAGCCCAACTCGAACCGATTTGATCTCTATTTTTTCTTCTGGCAGCGGCTGTTTCAAGGCATGAATTGGCAAATATAGATCGTCGGAGATTTTTTTCAATTTGGGAAATATGTTTCCGCTTTGAGGAATAATGATTGTCCCTTGCTCAAAATTGATGCCATTATCTTGAAATTTGGAACTGGCAGCCAGCGCTTGAACACCAGATTTCAACAGGCGATTGACTGCAATACTGGTGTTATTAAATTGATGGGAGATGGCATAGCCATAATTGCTCGTTCCTGTTGTTTCACCTTTCGGAAACGGTGGATGCAAGATTTGCTTCATATCGGTTTCAAACGGTTGATCAATTTTTTCACAATTCACTCCCATTTGAATGGGAAATGACCACGAAGTCACATCATACGGATACAGCGGCTCCCCGTCAGAAGAAAGTCGAATCTCTGGAAAAACCTGAACTTCCATCATCTCTTTGATGAATGATCTCAATGGCTGGGCAAGCGGGATGACAATACTGCCCTGGCGATAAATCCGTCCCCGGTGGATCAGGTCCTGTTGCGTTTGATAGACCTCGATACCATGTTCTAATAAAATCTCCACTAATTTTGCAGCCGTGATCGGATCATGCTGGTCAGTTGGAAGAATAAAAGCATACGGCGATTCCTGTTTTCCTTTGTTTATAGCTTCAAGATTCATGCTATAAAACGCCCGCAAAATATCTTCCCGATACTTTGCTGATGTCTCTAAAAAACTGTAAGACGCAACCAATTCATAATCGATAATATCCCGCAATCGCCACCAGCCACCGCGCCAGGGATTGGGAAAATTAACCTGTTGTTTATATTCTGCCAGACCTTTTCTGCCACCGGATAGCTCGATATCATCGATATAAATCGGCGTGGCAATTTTACAGCTTGCCATCTCAGTTAACAGGCTGACAATATTTTTCCAGGCTGCCGTTCGTGTGCCACCCGGCCAATAAGAATCAAATCCGTAAGAATCAATCACGCCACCCATACCCTGTTCTTCCAACCGAAACGACATATTGGTGCCATACAACGCTTCAAGCCTCATCAAGATCGGTGAAAGATTGGCGCTCATGGGATCTTTGTATGGTGGGACAAACATTCTGGGACCACGGCTGCCCATCTGGTGCTCATCCAGGTGTACCTGGGGAAACCAATCCTGGCTCATCACTTTATTGACTAATTTTGATTCCTTTTGATTCAGCATAAAAAAATCTCGATTGGTGTCATGTCCCACGTAGCGATGATACAACCAGGGCATTCTGCCTCCTTCATACTCAGTTCCAACCCACTGGCGATACCAATCTGTCACCATGATTTGACCGTCAGGATTGGCAGAGGGCATTAAAATTAGAATCACATTATCAAGATAAAATTGAACTTGTGGATCAGTGCGGGTGATCAATTGATAGGCAAATTCCATTGCCATCTGGGTGGCGCCAATCTCGGTTGAGTGGATGTTACAGGTAATGAATGCAACCACTTTACCCTGCTGAATTAATTGTTCAGCTTCGCTGGAATTGATCTTTGCTGGATGAGCTAATTTTTGACTGATATTTCGATATTTTACCAGTTGGCTGATATTTTGTTCCGATGAAATAATTGCCTGGATTAAGTCATTGTTATCGGTTGTTTTGCCCAAATTTTCAATTTTGATTTTGGGTGAAGATTTTTCCAGGTATTTGAAGTATTGCACAATTTGATGATAATCCGCCAGCTTGCGATCAGCGCCGAGTGGAAAGCCTAAAAAATCATCAGGGGATTGAATACCAAAACAGATTTGAGTGATTGATAAGAAAAGAAGTAGAATTAATGCGGGAACACGTTTCATTTTTCCTCCATCTCCTTAAAAATTTGTAACAATTTTTTATTAGAATAATATAATATTTTTAATTTGTTATGCAAGTGAAATTTAAATTTTTTCGGATGCAAGTCCCATTAGTTGGTATTTTTCTTTATGAAGCCTCATTACTGAAAACTGCTGAAGCAGTTACTTCTATTTAATTAGGTGGTTAACACCACAATAAATTGTGGTGTTAACTCAATCCGGTTTGACTCAACACCATAATTTATTATGGTGTTGATTGCTAACAAATAGACCGATTAAAACCGTTTCAACGGTTTTTTCCAACTTTTGGGAATTGCTCCCAATTTTCTCTCCCACAGAAATGAAATCCCATCGAATTATTTCAAAAAACATTTCTGTGGGATCCCAATTCAGTGGAAGACCTGTTAAAAACGGAACTCCGAAAAAATTAAAAAGTAACAGTTACAAATCATCCACAAAGGAAAACCATGACAACGATGACTCATAAACATCAAGCCATCTTTGTGCTCAGCATTGGCTTGATAGCGATTTCTTTTGCTTCTATTTTTATTAAACTTTGCGATGCTCCTTCGCTGGTTATTGCAGCATATCGGCTTGGTATAGCATCGATTTTCTATATTGGCTTTACTCGAATTCGATACGGACCGATTTTATCCGTTTATTCAAAATCACAGTTGAAAATTGTCCTGCTATCAGGTGTTTTTCTGACCATTCATTTTGCCACCTGGATTACCTCGCTGAAATTCACCTCGGTAGCCAGTTCCGTGGTGCTGGTTGAAAGTGGACCGATATTCGTTGCCATTGGAAGCTATATTTTTCTTCGGGAGAAACCTTCCAAATTGATGCTGCTGGGGATTTTGATGGCATTTATTGGCACAATAATTGTCAGCGTCCATGACTTTTCGCTTGATAAAAATTCACTGGTTGGCAATCTGTTAGCTATTGCTGGAGCGATTGGTGTTGCCGGATACCTGCTGGCTGGTCGGAAGTTACGAGCCAGTATCGATACTTTTCGATATGTTACGATGGTTTATTCTGTTGCAGCGATTTTGCTGATATTACTTGCCATTATGAGTGGCAATTCGTTAGTTGGATATACCTCAAAAACATACCTGTTGCTGTTCGCAATCGCCATGATCCCACAGGTGATCGGTCACACGAGCCTGAATTGGGCATTGAAATATTTTTCAGCAACTGCAGTGGCAGTTATTATTCTGGGCGAGCCGATCGGGGCTTCAATATTGGCATTGGTGATTTTGGGTGAGACCTTGAGCGCAGTTAAAATTATTGGGGGATTTATTATTCTGACCGGGGTGATCATCGCAATTTTATCTGAGCCTCGAAGGCAGTGATAAAATTTCAGTCAACGG
>CBFDBN010000353.1:0-4732 GCA_965603055.1 uncultured bacterium
GCTTTTAAAGAGTTTGTCTTTTGGACTTTTAATTTTGTTTTTATTCAGCATGAATGCTTATACTCAAAACATGGGGAGCGGTTCAATTTCAGGAATGGTGATGAGTGAAGCGGACAGTCTTCCCATTGCAAACGCGAAGGTATTTGCTTTTAAGGCTCAAAATTTGATGACAGGCAAAAAGTACAAAGCTGAAACTGACTCAAATGGCGTGTATAAAGTTGATAACCTGCCCCAGGGTAAGTATATTGTCTATACCCGGGTTGATAGCTTTGTGGCAGAATTCTACAAAAATACCAACAATCCAGCCTTAGCCATTCCAGTTGATGTTGGCAATGATGCTGCTGTTGCCGATATTGATTTTTATCTCAAAGTGGGAGGTACAATTTCCGGGATGGTCACTGACTCGACGGGTGTCGGAATTCCCAAAGTGCATGTCGCAGCAACACCCTACAGTTCCTTTCCACAGCCAGCCTGGATGGATTCACTCGGGGTCTGGGGCGGTGCTTTAACCGATGAAAATGGCTATTACAAAATTAGCACGTTAGACTCTGGAGAATATCGAGTTACCGCAAATATCATGATGGAGACTTTTCCTTTTTTTCAGGTGAAATTTTATGATAATAAAGATAATTATTTAGAGGCAGATCCAGTTTTAGTTGATAATGGTCAGGAAACCTCTGATATTGATTTTCAGTTTGATTATAGCTTACCCACTGGCGGTATCGCCGGGACAATTACTGATGCCAATGGCGATCCATTAAAAGGAATCTATATTTTTGCCTGGAAGGATTCCGAAGGAGATTCTTTTTACAGCAATTTTAGAGGATTCCGCAGCCTGGTAAAGACCGATGCAAACGGCAAATATGAAATCCAAAATTTGAGCGCTGGAAAATATGTCGTTTCTGCAACTCGAACCGAATGGTGGAATTTTGAGACCATTTATTACGATGGTGTATCATCATATAAGGACGCAACACCTGTCCCTGTAGCTGACACAACTACAACAAGTATTGATTTTGTGTTTGGTCAGGCTGCCGACCTGGGAGCTATTTCAGGAAATGTCACCTCTGATGATGATGGCACACCGGTTGCCAATGCGTTTGTTCAGGCAATGTGGATTGGATCTCATGCCGGGCATGGCAGTATGCGATTTCGACCATCGATGTTCGCCTGGACCGATGCTAACGGTGACTATAAAATTGATATGCTGCAGGATGGCAAATACATCGTTTTAGTCCACAAAAATGGCTACACTGAATTTTATGATGATACCCAGGACATCAAACAGGCAGCAGAAGTCGAAGTCAAGCCTGGAACAGAAACCAGCGGGATCGATTTCGGAGTACCGGCTATTCCAGATACCGGCAGTAAAGTCTCTGGCATCGTTACCACCGATTCCACTGGCGATCCAGTTGAAGGGGCAATTGTTACCCTTTTTCCAGTCTCGGATTCGCCTCGCGGTAACGCTTTTAGAGGCAAATTTACACTGTTCGATTTCTATGCCACGGTTTCCAATGCCAATGGCGAATATATGATCGCTGGAATTCCGGCCGGAAAATACATCGCAGTCTGCTGGGCACAAAAATTTATCGTTGAGTTTTTTGATAATAAGTTATGCCCCTGGAACGCCGATCAATTTGAGTTAGATGGAAGCGACGAGAGAAACGATATTGATTTCGCCTTGAATCCCGGATGGGGATTCCAATACCAGGGACCGGGAAACGACATGGTTCTCGGCATGATCTCTGGACAGGTAATGGACAACGAAAATCGTCATGTCGCGGGCGCTTATGTTTCAGTTATTGATGAAAATTACCAGGTTCGCGCTACCGAAATGACCGGTCCCGATGGCAGCTATACCCTGGGCGGCATTCCCGAGGGTGACTATTACATCAAAGTTGACCGCATGCCTTATAGCACAGCCTATTACGGCAATACCATTGAGCTGAGCAACGCAACTCCGGTTACGATGGGAGAAGCCGGCAATTTCTCAGTCACCAGTGTGGATGTAGAGCTGATTCCAATGTCGACCACCTCGGTTGAGGACGAGGGAAATGTCACCAATGTACCGAGTAAATTTGAGCTGATGCAAAATTATCCCAATCCGTTCAATCCAACGACGACAATTGGGTATGCCCTACCAAAAGCTTCTCATGTTACATTAAAAATTTACAACTTGAGAGGTGAATTGGTGAAGACATTGTTGAATGGATACCAGGCAGCCTTAAATCATCAAGTGACCTGGAATGGAGATAATGAAGCAGGACAGAAAGTTGCGGCTGGCATTTACCTCTACCAATTGCAAGCTGGCAACCATAAACAAACCATGAGACTTATTTTATTGAAATAAACCTAACCGCCATAACCTTTGAATGACGAACAGGCTGGGTGTTGTTTTGCCCAGCCTGTTTGTTTTTTAGAGAAATGAAATTCCGAATTCAAACTAATGTTCCCCTTAAACAACTATTGCTTTATTTTTTTTTCTTCTTCTTTAACAAGCTCTTCAATTTATTTCCTGCCTCTTTTTTCAGCTTCTCCGCTTCGGTTTCCACTTTTTGTTGTGCCTCTTTTTTCATTTGTTCCAACACTTGTTTTTGTTTGTCAATTTCAGCTTTCACTGTATCGGCTAACATCACCTTCTTCTGCTCAATCTCTTGTCTGGCAATGTCTTTGATTCGGGTCGTCACTCCTTTTACAATTTCTGAGCCTGAAACTTTTACATCAGGTTTGTCAACCGTGCCTTTGAAAAAAACATCAAAAACGACATTGTCATCCTGCAAAAGATCAACTTTTCTATTGAATAAATTGTTGATCCTGGCATTGGTTTCGTTGGTAAGGTCTCTGGCAGGAACTTTCAATTTCATGGTATAATCCATGGACATATCAATTCCGTTGGAACCCATGACCATGAACTCCATGTTTTCAACCTTGAAATTTAACGGAGAAAGGTTAAACCTGCCATCTCGAATTTTGTAAGTCACATCAACGTTTTTAAGTGCCAATTTTTTCAACTTCTCCATTTTTAAAATATCAGCAGCCATATCCAGCGGCTTAAAATTGGCGACGGTTGCGTTTTGCAGCATAACAGACCCTCGGCTGTTAAGGGATTGAAAAACGGGAGTCAAAGTAGAATCCAGGTTCGTGACAAGTTCAAAATTGGCTCCAAAATTTCCCTGGATACTTTTAGCGATGGGAATAAACTTCTGTACTGTCAGAAAATTTTCAAATGCAGCACCAATACTAAAATTGCTAATTTTAAACCCAAAAAATGAATGAGCCGAAACAGGATCGGGATTTTCATAAGATCCATTAGCCACCACGGAGCCGTTTAACAAGTTCAAATTTAAGTCCATTAAAAGAAGCTTCTTATCTTTCAATTTCACCAGACCATTCGCATTACTTATTTTCAGTTTTCCGAACAAAACTTCTTTGAAAGATGAATTTAACGTAAAATCGATTCCTCCTGGCACTTCGATCACCTGCAATGCTTCACTTTCTCCCTCAAGCCAGGGATTCAAATCGAAGAAATTTGAGGTCACTGTCATCGTACCTTTCAAAGTTTCGTTGTTTAACACATAAGGAAAGACATTATCCAGGGTGCCACTGGCACGGAGATCACTCTTTCCCAACAGGGCTTGAAAGTTATTCAGGTTTACTCTTTCGGGTGTGAAACCCAGGTTCGCCTGCTGTACGGTCACTTTGACGGGCATCATCGCAGGATCGCTGTAATTGATATTTTTAACGGAAACATTGCCACGAGCCTGGTATTTTTTATATTCATTTTTTTGAATGCTTGATAAATTCCCCTCAACAAAAAGATCAGAAGTAACTGAGCCTGTCAATTCAGTTTCCTCCGTGGATGGCATGAGATTTTGAACATCTTGCAGATTCACATTGCCCTTAACTGTCATTGTAATGTAGGGATCAGAGACAGGTGTTTTTACCTGCAGGGTCATGTCAAACGGTTCATTATTGATTTGGGCCTGGCATTTTTTGAGATGAACGATCGTATTATTCAGCGATCCACCGGCATTGTTAATATCCAGCAGAATATTTAAATTGCTGATTTGAGAAGGCAATTGGGCATACTGAAACATGCCATTATTAATCGACATTAGCACATTAAAAGAGGGATAGTGCTCGTTTATATAAGTGCCGCGAATTTCACCCTGCAAAGCGATTTGCCCATCACTTTTCACATCTGCAAAATTTTTTTTGTAAATTGAAGGAACCAGGGAAAGGATGTTCTTAAATTCATTCTGGTTGGTTTTGAATGTTAAATCCGTTACAATTTCATCTTCCTGCATTTTAACGAATCCGTCAAAAGAAAGCAGCAATTGATTGATCTGCAGCTCATTTTGCTGGAGGGTGAATTTTTGTTCCTCTAAATCCACATCGATATCGGCTTTCAGTCGAGTGTTCACTTTATTTAAATAATTCAATTTTCCAATACCGACTGTCAATTGATCAATATTGGTATTGGTGCGCAGTTTAAAATGATCCTGGGTGAAATCGCCGCTGCCTCTATGATTGAAATTTTCGGCAAAAACCTGCATTCCTGATGAAGCATCTTGATAACGAATGCGTCCATTTTTAATTTCGTAATCCTGGAGCGTAAAAGCGAAATTGCTTTTCTCCTCTGCTGTTGTTGGGGCAGGCTTTTTTTCTGCTGAAGGTTTCGCAATATCCCAGTTCACCGTGCTATCATTCAAAGCATGAAGATAGATATTCG